>JAXJUI010000001.1:0-11209 GCA_036309165.1 Agathobacter sp.
CCTTGTAAAATCAAGGGAATCTGGCACTTTGTTTTTTGCTATTTGCAAAATAATATTTCAAACAAAAAGAAAAAAATCAAAAAATTTTGTCATGAATTTTGTCATGAAATATTACGAAAAAAGAGAATCACTCAATTTGTCTGATGCTCTCTGCTTTGCATCCTTGGTTTGCAAGGAATGTCTGTATATTGTTTTCATAACATAATCTGTTTCCCAACCACCCATAGCCAATATGTCTGCTTCTGGTATTCCAAGTTCGCTCATTTTTGATGCAAAATAATGTCTTAGCTTGTGAATAGAAAAACGTGGAATGTTTAAACGGTCCTGTATGGCGTTTAAATGGTCTGAAATCGAATTAGGATTACCTTTGTATATAAATCCTTGCCTGCGTATTTTATCAGCCAAAATGGGTGAAATAACAACGTCACGCGTGCTCTCTGTAGTTTTGGTTGTTTTTATTACCCATTCTTTGTCCTTATTCATTACTTTTGCTTTGTTTATACACAAAATATTTTCTGTCAAATCATCAATTGTCAAGGCACATATTTCAGAACGACGCAATCCATAACACGCCAAAAGAATGGGAATTTCAAACATCGAATTTTCTACGGCTTTAATAATCAATTTAACATCATTGTCTGTCGGTATATAAGGCTTATTCTTGATCTTTTGCGGTAAAGTGGTATTAAGTTTCATGTTTGGTCTAAAAGTGCCTAAAACAGCCGATATGAAGCCGTGATAATTGCGTACAGTCTTGGGGGATTTGTCCTTAGAAAAAATATTTATTTCTGTTTGAACATCAAGGGGCGTTATATCAGAAATTCGTTTTTTTAAGAATCCATCAGACAATCTTTTTATTGTCCCGGCGTATTCACGAATTGTTGTAGGGCTTAACACGTTTTGTTTCTTTGAAATATATTGCTTTGCAGCATCTTCAAATGTCATCTGTTCTTTTTTTAATGTTTCATTCTCAAGTTCCGCAGATATCGCTTGCAATGCTTCTTTTTGCGTTGGCTTGTAATCAAACACAACAGTATATGTTTTGCCCTTATACATCTTCCGTACACGATAGCTGCCGGATGGTAGTTTTTCAATTTTCATAGTTGTATCATTCCTTTCTTGATTTATTTGGTTTGAAATGATACAATACTTTTTGTTAGTGATGTATCTTCAAACATCATTAAAATTCCCAAAAGTTGCCCCACTCAAAAGGTGGGGCGTTTTTATTTTATTTATATTCAAAAATTATTTTTTCTGAACTGAACATATTTGGACTAAATTCCACTTGAATTTCTTTAGCGTCTTTTGGAACTTCAAACGCTACAATTCCTTTTCCTTTTCTTCCTGGGGACATTGTAACTGAAAAATCAATTCCTGTTCCATCAGGAGCATAACTTTGTTGTACCTCATATCCATCAGCATATCCGTTGAAATCTGTATACATTACGTTTTTGTCAGAATCGCTTATGTTTTCAAATTCAAATTCCATGCAGATAACTATATGATTGTCTTTTGGCATATTAAAATCATTAAAATCAGTAAATTCATAAGCATTGGAATAAATCATTTTCAAAACATCGTCTTGATATGTCTCTCCAACATTATATATAGTCTTTTCTTCAACAACTTCTTCTTTGACTATTTCTTCTTTTGGTTCTTCTGTGATCTGTTCGAGATTTTCAATTATATCATCTACTTTTTCTTCGGTTTCTTTATCTATATTATTAGTTTCTTCAACCTCAGTCTCAATGGTGGTGGTTGTAGTTTTATTTTCTTTTTTATCTCCGCCAACAAAAGCAGACAATAACCATATACCAGCTATTACTAGAGCAATGATAGATAATGTTTTCTTTCTACCATCTTTTTTTGTTAAGTCAATAATTGCAAGAATAATACCAACAAAAAACGTACATCCTAAAATTGAAAATACCAAAGCTAAAACACTTAATTTTGAATTTTTGGATGTATTATCTTTTTTTGGTACAACATCCTGCGGTAGTGGAATGTTTGTGTTTGAATTCATTTTGAATTCCTCCTTTTAATATTATTTATCTCACACCCCAACTTCTGTCAGGGTTTAGAAATCCAACAACATAACCGAGTTTATCTTCAATTTCTTCTTTTAGAAATTCTTTTTCCGTAAATAAAGACATATACTTCCATTTCTTTTGACCGTCTTTAATGTACATTTTCTTTCTTACAATGTAATATTCCCCATTATGACTTATTACGCACATTTCTCCGTCTTGACCATCTCTGTCAACCGCAAGAAGAATTATTTCATCTTTTAGGAAATATGGTTCATAGTGGTCGCATGGTATCATTAAACCGTGTGCAATTCTTCCAATAGTATTTGATGAAAGATGGCTAACATCTATTTCAGCAGTCACATTTGTTGTTTGCAAATGACCCCTACGGCATTCCGGCAATATAACAAGTCTTGGCTCTTTTGACTCGGTTTTTTCATAAAGTTTATAAATGTGTCTGATGTAAGAGCGTGCAAGATTTACAAAATGTTGTGGCATTACGCGACATCTTGAAACACATTCTCTTGTTCCATCTGACATTGTACCGGCTCCAACCAACTCGTCAATAGTTACCCCTAAAGCTCTAGCCAGCTTTACAACTGTTGATAAATTACAGTCTTTTGATGTGCCTTTTAAGAACGTGTTTAGCGTGTCTTCTGATATATTCGCCTTTTCTGCAAGTACTCTGACAGACCACTTCTTTTCTGTTCTTAACAAGCCTACATTGTCTCTTAATGAAGACATATAATTGTCGCGGTTTGACACTAATTTTAAATAAAGATTTGTATTTTTTTCGTTTTCCAAAATATTTCCCCCATTTTATTTTTTGTATAAAATGAAGAAGTCTTAGAGATAAGACAACTTCAATCTTGCTATGGGGAGTTGGATTCGTGGTCTGCTCCTCATGGCGTTAGTGAGTGACAGGTGTAGATATGAAAAAATATCAGAACTTTATAAAAAAACTGAATAGAAAAGTTAAGATATTGTTTCTTTTAACTAAGCATCATTTTGTGCTTACCCATTATCAGCAGTACGCAAGAGGACAACTATTCGAACAAAAGTTTGCATTTTAGCAATTATAGTGTATAATACAAGAAAGGAATTTCAAATGTTGTTTTTGCGGAAAGGGATAACGGATGGACGATTACAAACAAATAATTGCTATGCTTGAAAGAATCAAGGATAATCCAAAAGCATTATCTTACATAAAGGGATTCTTAAGCATGTTTATTGAAAGATATTGTTAAAATTAAAGGGCAAAGGAACGCAGAAGATTAAGAACTGCTGACTTTTGCTCTGTTTTTAGTTGTGAATATAATTCTATCAACTCTAAGTGTTCTGGTTCAAATCCGGGAATTTCCGGCTTTTCTCCTGTCATAAGATATTCAACAGTAGTACCTAAACATCTTGCAATAAGTATAAGTTTATCTGTCTTGGGAGTACTTTTCCCTTTTTTCCATTCGCTAAAAACTGTAGAAGAAATACCAGTAATCCTAGTTACATCTGCGGCGGTATATCCTTTAATTCCTAACAATTCTTCAAACTTTTCATACATAATGCACCTCTTTTAAAAATATCTCGAAATTCCTAAAAAAGGCATTGACAAACTAGAATATCCTAGCTATAATAAACTTAAAGTTAGAAAATTCGAGATTTAAAAATAATATGTTCCTCAACAAAACATATTATAGCGGATTTCCGAACTAATGGCAATAGAAAGTTAGGATTTTCTTATTTTTATAGGATGGGAGGTGAGAGTTTGGAGCCTAATCAGAAAATGGTTGATTTATTCAATGCAGTTGCGGATGCGGCAATAGAAAGAGTTAAAAGAGAAAAAGAAACCAATCTGTCAGAGGAGACTTTCAGAATGATTTCTTTAACCCAGTCATTGCATAACAGTATTACTTGTTCTGCTCCGGCTGTTCCACTTTTTTAGGTTCTCCGTGCTCCTTTATGTATTCTTGATATTTGGTTTGAGCAAGAGCATTTATGGAGCACATACCTTTAAAGTACAGACCGCAACTGTCAACACATGGGATTGGTTCTTTGACAGGGTCTTTTGTCATAAAAGGACAAAGCATTTTAACACCTCCCTTCTAAGGGAAGTATATCACATTCAGAGAGGAGTGAGAAGTTGAGCAAAGAAAACAGAATTGAGAGTTTTAACCGAGTTGACAAAATCGCAAAGGAAAAAGGACTTAGCTTTTATGTCATTTGCAATGATTTAGGTCTTGCCAGAAGCCTTTTTTCTGACTGGAAAATCGGCAAGTCAATGCCCAAGACCGACAAGCTGATTAAGATTGCTGATTATCTCGGTACTACAGTTAATTACATTGTCGGTCAGAATTAGGAGTAGCCTATGGGATATTTCAAATACCACGTTTGGATGAATATTTTCACTTATTAAGGAGGGAGTGAGCATGATAAGAAAAAGAGGTTTCTTGTACGACAAAGACAAATTTTCAAAAGACATGTTGTACGAAAAAATTACACGACAGAAAAAACGGCTAAAAGTCAGCAATGCTGAATTGGGAAACCTTTTAGGGATTACAGGACAAGCATTCAGCAACAGATTGAGCGAATCAAATTTTGATTACATTCAACTGATTAAGATTTTCAAACGGTTGCAATTTACAGAGGATGAAATGATTCAACTCATGACACAGGAATAGGAGGGAAAATGAATAAAGAAATAATCACGATTCAGGATTGTATCGACATGTACGACAAGAAAAACCAAGCGGTTATATTGAATGACGGAAAAGTCATTGATTTTCAGAAAGAAAAATAGAACCTAGCCACCGACCAAAGCGCAAAGGTTCTATCAATAACAATTCTATGCTATTTGCGACCATTTTAACAGAAATACATAAAAGTGTCAAATAGGAGAAAAAATGAAAAATTTAATACTGGGAGTTTTGATTTGCTTTTTGTTTCTACCAATTAAAGTACATGCATTAGAAGATACATATTTATCAGAAGAAATTCAAGATGCTTGTGTGGAAATCGGAACAGATTATGGAATTTGCCCGGAACTGCTTATCGCAATGATTGAAAAGGAATCTTCCGGCAGAGCAGATGTTGTATCGGAAAGCGGGCATATCGGTTTGATGCAGATTACGCCAAGATTCTATCAAGAACGAATGGACAGGCTCGGCGTATATGATTTGACTGATATAAAAGGAAACATACTTGTAGGTACGGATTATTTGAATGAACTGTTTGAAAAGCATTCTGACATATACATGGTTCTTATGTCCTACAACATGGGAGAAAGAAAAGCAACGGAACTATATGAACAAGAAATATACAGTAATTATGCAGTATCAATCACGGAACGTTCCGCAGAACTGGAAATACTGCATGGAAAGTGAGGGGCTATGGCAAGTATAACATGCTCGGATATTACATGCGTTCACAACGAAGATACTTTTTGCTATTGTGAATCGCTTGAAATGGAAGTGCATACAGACATTAACTGGAAAATATGTGTTGTATGCAAAAGTTATAAAAATAGAGGTGATGAAGATGCCGGAAATGATTGAAAATCACATGGTTGAAGATTGGTATTGGGACGAAATTGAGTATGGAGTTCCAAGCCGCAGAAGATTAAAAGAACAGCAAAAAAATTATGAAATGGAAGAATACGAGGAAGAAGACGAATGAGAGAAAAAATTCAGAAATTATTATTGTCAACCAAAAGAGACGGAATGAAAACTCTGCTTGTGTGGATGGATCTTAATGGTTTTTACGCGTCCCCATGTAGCACACAGTACCATCTATGCAAAGAGGGTGGCCTTGCAGAACATAGTTTGAATGTGTTTGATGTAATGGACAAACTCGCCGGAACAATGCTTGGCGAAAAAGAACATGATGAAATTATAAATTCAATTATTATCTGTTCATTACTGCATGACATTGGCAAAGCCGGACAATTTGGAAAATGCGGATATGTTGAAAATTATCTGTCAAAAAAAGACAAAGACGGAAATCCAATCAGATCAGAAGCGAAACCGTATGTAACAAATTCGGATTTGCTAAATGTTCCACATGAAATTAGAAGCCTTGCAATTATTAGCAAATACATTGATTTAACGGAAGAAGAGCAACACGCGATTTTGTTCCATAACGGAAAATATACACACGTTGGATATGACCTTAAGGAAACTCCATTGCAGATGCTTTTGCATTTTTCTGATATGTGGGCAAGCAGAGTAATTGAGGTAGAAGAAAAGGAGAAAGAATAAATGGTAATAGCAATTATGGGGGAGAGTGGAGCAGGAAAAACTACTTCAATGGAAAAATTGGACCCAAAGAAAACGATGTATATTGACTGTGATAAGAAAGGCTTGTCATGGAAAGGTTGGAAACAGAGTTTTAATGCAGATAACAAAAACTATGTTAAAACAGATTTTCCACAGGTGGCATTGCAGACCTTAAAAACAGTAAATGAAAGTGAGAAATACAAGCATATTTCAGTAGTTGTAATTGACACTTTGAATGGTCTTATGGTTGCCGACGAAATGCGAAGAACCAAAGAAAAAGGTTATGACAAGTGGCAGGATTTAGCACAGTCAGTATATGAACTTGTAGATTATGCATTAACTGTTCGTGATGATTTAACAGTAGTATTTACTTGCCATACTCAGACAGAGAGAGACGATAGTGGTTATTCGTTTACAAGAATTAAAACATCCGGCAGAAAGTTAGACAAGATTGCGTTGGAAAGTAAGTTTACTACTGTTCTTTATTCAAAAGTAGTCGATGGAAAATATCTTTTTGAAACTCAAGCAAAATTCTCTACAGCAAAAAGTCCTAAAGGAGCATTACCGGAAGAAATGGATAACGATATAACAGCTGTTATTGAAGCATTGAAGGAGTATTAATGAAAATTAAATATCGCAGCAAGGAAAAAATTGCAAAAGGTGACTGGTCCATAGGATTCAGCATCTATAAAACAGATTTTTTAGAACGGACGATATGGATAACCATTTGTCTGCTAAAAATAAGAATATTAATAGAGATTGGAGACTAAACAATGAAAAATTTAAGTAATTCAAGCAACTATCAGAATGCACAGGTGTACTCAGAACAGGAGAAGTTACCAGTAGGAGCATATCTTCTTAAAATCGAAGATGTGAAATATGAGGACAACTCTTCCAAAGGTTACAACGATAACATTATCTTCCGTTTTGATATTTCAGAAGGTGAATATGCAGGTTTCTTCCGCAAAAACTATTCTGCACAGACCGGAGAGGATAAGAAGTGGAAGGGTACATACAGACTTCGTGTTCCGATGGATGATGGCTCAGAGAAAGACGGATGGACGCAGAACAGATTTAAGACTGTTATTGCAGCATTTGAGGAAAGCAATGACGGATATCACTGGAACTGGGACGAAATGTCATTGAAAGGTAAGATAATCGGTGCAATCTTCAATGAGAAAGAATATGACTACAATGGCAGACATGGATTTTTCACAAACTGTTATTGTTTTATTTCTAAGAATGCTATCGCAACGGCTAAAATTCCCGGACCTACCTTGTTAAAGAATGGATCATCTGCATCAGTATCTTCCAGTGATGGATTTATGCAAGTTGCTGATACTAACGAAGAAGAAATCCCATTTAATTAAGGTGGTGGTGGCAGTTGAATAATGAAATTAGGGATACTCAAACAAATTTATATCGAAGATGGATTGATATGAAAGGAAGATGTTATAACCCTAACTGCAATAATTATAAACATTATGGAGCAAGAGGAATAATTGTTTGTGATGAATGGCTTCATAATTTCAAAGCATTTAAAGAATGGGCTATGAATAATGGATATCGCAAAGAACTTTCTTTAGACAGAATTGATAATAATGGGAATTATGAGCCAATGAATTGCAGATGGGTTTCTCAGACAATCCAATGTATAAATATGAGACATAAAAATACCAGTGGTTATGTCGGTATATGCTTGCATACGGACGGAAAACACTGGTATGGAAGAGTAAAGTTTAATAAAAAATGTGTTTACACAGGTATGTCTTTAAATATTTTAGAAGCGGTAAAAATGAGAAATGATTATATTCTTGCAAATAATCTCCCTAATAAATTAAACGAGATTTAAGGAGAGTATACAATGAATAATTTTGAGATTCAGAATTGTTTAGATTCAATGGTTATTCTCTGCGATACAAGGGAACAGGATACGGACCGGGCAAGGAGTAGATATGCTCGGTTCGGTGTTCCATATAAACGTCATACGCTCGATTTCGGAGATTATACCTACAACTTTATGCTTCCAAACAAAACATGGCTATATGAGGCAAATACAAGCGTAAAGGGGGATGTTATAGTCGAACGTAAGATGAATTTGGATGAATTGGCAGGATGTTTTACAAGAGAGCGCAAACGCTTTGAAGCAGAGTTTGAAAGAGCAAAAGAGAACGGTTCCAAAATATATCTCTTGGTTGAAAATGCCACATGGGAAAACCTTTTGAACGGCAGATATCGCAGTCGGTTTATTCCAAAAGCATTTAAGGCATCAATACTTGCGTGGTCTATTCGGTACAATATGCAAATTATTTTTTGCAAGGCAGAGACAAGCGGAGAGTTGATAAAAGAGATTTTATACAGAGAACTGAAAGAAAGGTTGGAAAGGGGGCAATATGATGAAAAAGTCAATGTTGGATGCGATTAATCGGTTTATAGAAATGGGATTTACAAAAGACCAGGCAATCAATTTATATATAGCTGACCAGTTGACCGCAATCTCATACAACCTTTACAAAATAGCAAATAAAGGTGAATCAGAAATTTCGGATAATCCGGATGATTGGATTTATTAGGTGATGGCATGGTGGGATATATTAAACTATTTCGTTCCGTACAGCAGCATTGGGTATGGGAAGATAAACCATTTTCAAAAGGGCAAGCATGGATTGATTTACTGATGTTTGTTTACAGATTCGACTCAAAAGAACCCATTCAAGGACAAATCCAGGTTACAAAAGCAGGTTCCAGATGGACGGGTTATAGAGAGTTGGGGGAGCGTTGGGGATGGAGCAGTGGAAAAGTAAGACGTTTTCTAAAATTGCTAGAAAGTGATGGGATGGTGAATATAAAATGCAACACCAACGGCACACTTGTAACCATTGTAAAATATGGGGATTTCCAGATTGAGCGAAACACCGATGACACACAAACGACACGCAAACGAAACACCAACGACACACGAACGAACACTGAAAAGAAAGACAATAAGGTTAATAAGGTTGAGAAGGTAAATATAGCCTCCGGCGGTCCTTTGGATTCCGATGATGAAGAGATTTCTGATGAAGAGTATATCAGAATGATGGAAGAGGGTGAATTGTGATGTATGAGTTTAAAGAACAAGATGCTTTTGAGTTTGCTCGTCATGTTGGAATCGAAGCAAAAGCAAGGGGCGGACAGTTACATTTTAAAACTTGCCCGTACTGCAAACCAAAGGCAACAAAGGACAATATGAATACCTTTGCCATTGATTTAAAGACAGGACAGTTTAAATGCTTGCGGTCAAGCTGTGGAATACATGGCAATATGATTACTCTTTCAAGAGATTTTGATTTTTCCATCAGTGAGGAACTTGACAGATATTACAACCGGGATGATTACAATGCCAAGTTTAAGAAATTCAGACAGGCACATATTGAAGTCAGAGACAGAGCAATTCAGTACATGGCATCCAGGGGAATCAGTGAAGCAGTTGTTAGGAAATTCCAAATAACTACCCAAAACGGAAAAGACAGTATTCTTTGTTTCCCATTCTTTAATCAAGACAATGAGTTGAAATTTATTAAATACAGAAATCTTGATTATGTTAAAGGCCAATGCGCAAAGGAATGGTGTGAAGCAAATTGTATGCCTATTCTGTTTGGAATGGATCATTGTAATTTGGAAAACAAGCAGCTTGTTATTACGGAAGGACAAATTGATAGTTTATCAGTTGCAGAAGCAGGAATTGAAAATGCCGTATCTGTTCCGACTGGGTGTAATGGTTTTACATGGATTCCGCACTGTTGGGATTGGTTGGAGAACTTCTCAAGCATAGTTGTTTTTGGAGATTGTGAAAACGGGAAAATCACACTTGTTGATGAATTGGTGAAGAGATTCCCAAACAAAATAAAAGTTGTGCGTGAGCAGGACTATCAAGGCTGCAAGGATGCAAATGAAATTTTACAAAAGTATGGTGCTGATGCAATCCGCAATGCAGTACATAATGCAGTTGCTCCACCTACAAAGCAAATCAAAAGATTAGCTGATGTTGAAGCTGTTGATATTTTAAACACGGAAACCATTAAGACGGATATCACAGAAATTGACAATTTGTTATCCGGCGGAATGCACTTAGGTCAACTTATTTTACTTACTGGAAAACGTGGTGATGGTAAATCAACATTTATGTCACAGCTTATTGCAAACGCAACAGAGCAAGGATATGCAAGTTTTGTCTATTCCGGGGAATTGGTTGATTTCTATTTCAAACGATGGATTGATATGCAGTTTGTTGGAAGAAATCAATTATCGAACAACATGATCTCTGAATTGAACAAATGGTACTATGACAAGATATTTCTCTATGACAATTCTGTTGTGGATGATGAGTTGGAGGATTTGCTTAGTATCGTTGAAAAGGCAATTTGCAAATATAATTGCAAGTTTATCTGCATTGATAATTTAATGACTGCTATTGATGTAGATGTAAATACGGACCTTTACAGAGCGCAAAGTAAATTTGTCGGTCAGCTTGCAAAAATAGCAAAGACTTACAATGTTGTGGTTCTTCTGGTAGCGCATCCAAGGAAAACTAGAGAGGGATTTACGAACGATGATGTTTCCGGATCCGCTGATATCACCAACAAAGTGGATATTGTAATGAGTTATTGCAGGATCAATACGGAAGATGAAAACGAAAGACAGTTGAAAGTAACTAAAAATAGATTAACAGGAAAACTTACTTCTGAAAGAAATGATATTCGTTTATTTTATTCCGCAGATTCTAAGAGAATTGTAGGATCAAATATGGATTTTGGAAGAGTTTATTCGTTTAGAAAAAACGAAGATGGATTTGTGAATGTTCCAGAAGATGAAGAGTTGGAAATTCCGTTTGATTAGGAGGTTACATGGAAGAAAAGAAAATCGTATATACAATAG
>JAXJUI010000002.1:0-31535 GCA_036309165.1 Agathobacter sp.
AACTTAAATCATACTATGAAGCGTGCAGATAAAAAAATGTATCTAAGAAAAGCAGAACTCAAAAACTCCTCATCTTAGTCGATGAGGAGTTTTCCTTATTCTTTGTTCCCTATCTATTCTCCCGCAAGTTCCTTCATTAAATCTTTAACACTCATCATTTTTTTAATTTTCCCAACATTTGCTCCACAAAAGATAAGTCCATTTTCGATATCACCTTTTACTGCATCAATAAGAGCTTTTGTAATACAGTATGGAACTTTTGCCGGATTACATTTTTCTAAGCACTGATAACACTTTTTGATTACACCCTTTTCTCCAGTCACACGTGCAACAAATTTATTAAACAACGCTCTTCCCGGCAATCCCACCGGGCTTTTTATAATCTGAATATCTTTTTCATCAGCATCAACATACGCCTGTTTATATGCATCCGATGCATCGCACTCATACGTAGCTACAAAACGGCTCGCAATCTGAACCCCTTCTGCGCCAAGTTCCATTGCATGCATAACATCCTCATGATCAAACACTCCACCCGCCATGATAACCGGGATATGACAATTAAATTGTTTTTCATATTCTTTCTTTAATGCAACAATATCTTCTATTTCTTTGTCTACCGACATCTGTTCCATTCGATGTGCTTCTACAATTGTACTCTTGTCATGCTCGCCAACATAACCAAATTCCTCGAGCTGGTCCAAATGAAACCCTAAGTGTCCGCCTGCGGCTGGTCCTTCTACAACAATAAAATCTGTTGTTCTATGATATTTGTTTGCCCACTGTTTCAAAATCAGTTTACACGCACGTGCACTAGATACAATTGGTGCAATTTTTGTTGTACTGTTTTCTACAAGTTCTGGCAAATCCATAGGAAGTCCAGCTCCACAAATCACAACATCCGCGCCTGCCTCTACTGCCGCACGCACATGTTCACGATAATGCTTTAAAGCCACCATAACATTTACTCCTATCAGGCCAGCACAATTTCCCACTTTGTCGGCAGCAATTTCTTTTGCTCTTTTTATGTGTTTTTTTATCGCCACTAAATTACATCCCGCAGGATCTTTTTCAAAATTTTCTTCATCGTAACCAATCTGCGCAGTAGATATGATACCTACACCACCAGCCGCAGCCACCGCTCCCGCCAAAGACGAACGACTTACACCAACACCCATTCCTCCTTGAACGATCGGAAGTTTTGCAATTTTCTCACCAATCTTTAATTGATTCAGTTTCATATTTCTTTCCTTACCTTTCTTATTTCTTCCCGTTTTATTTCATTGCCAACATTTTGATTTTCAAATAGTTTGATTGTCAAACATTTATAGTTTATATCAACATTGTATTAATGTCAACAAGATGTTGTTTATAATATTTCATCACATAGTTTTCAAAACTACGTTAATACACTTGTTTTCTTATGCTAATACAAGTATATTAGTTAAGTATCTATATACTAAAATACGGAGACATAAAACAGAATGAATCAAAATCACTTTATAAACGGAATGAAAGATGGCATCCCCATTGGACTTGGATACTTTGCCGTATCCTTTACCTTTGGCATAGCTGCGGTTTCTGCCGGAATTCCAGCGTTTGGCGCCGCGCTCATCTCTCTTACAAATGTAACTTCTGCCGGTCAATTTGCCGGATTAACAATTATAGCTGCCAACGGGACGCTTCTTGAAATGGCATTAACACAATTTATTATCAATCTTAGATATTGTTTAATGTCATTCTCTCTAGCACAAAAACTAAATCAAAACACTCCTTTTGTTCATAGGTTTCTGATGGCATTCGGTGTAACTGATGAAATATTTGCGATTGGAGTTTCACATAAAGGAAAGTTACCTCCATCCTATCATTACGGTGCAATGGCAGTAGCCATTCCCGGATGGGTCACAGGAACTGCCCTTGGTGCAGTATTTGGAAACATACTTCCTGCATTTATCATGAGTGCCCTTGGTATTGCCATTTATGGAATGTTTTTGGCAATCATTCTTCCTCCTGCGAGAGAAGATAAAACGATTTTGTGCGTTGTTTTAGCAGCGATGACACTTAGCGCTCTTTTTTACATCACACCTGTTCTAAAAGAAATTTCATCCGGTTTCGTCATCATTATCACAACCGTATTAGTTGCAGGAGTTGCTGCCTTTATTAAACCTATTCATGAGGAAAAACTATAATGACAAGTAGAATTTATTTATATATTTTAGTTATGGCGAGCGTGACATACTTAATCCGTATGCTTCCACTTGTTCTCGCCAAAAAAGAAATTACAAATATTTATATCAAATCCTTTCTACACTATGTGCCATATGCATGTCTTGCAGCGATGACATTTCCTGCTATTCTTTTCTCAACAGCCAGCTGGATTTCTGCTCTAGCAGGTTTTGGCGTTGCCATTTTTACAGCATACAAAAAGAAGAGCCTACTCACCGTGGCTCTCCTTGCTTGTCTAACTGCATTTCTTGTAGAAAGAATTCTTTGTTTTATTGTATAAGTTTTTATTGTGTAGAAAGATATGAATATCCCATAAGACTTTCGTCTACTTCTCTTGCCACCTCGCGACCTTCGCGAATTGCCCATACAACAAGAGACTGTCCTCTTCGGTTGTCACCAGCAACATAGACATTCTTTACGGAAGTTTCGTAGCTGCCTTCTAATGTAGCTACATTACTTCTGTCTGTCATTTTGACACCAAAAGCTTTTGCTACATAATCTTCTGTTCCCAAAAATCCTGCTGCAATAAGTACAAGTTCTGCTGGAATTTTCTTCTCACTTCCAGCTACCGGTACCATTGAAAAACGACCTGTCGTTTCGTCTTTCTTACTTTCCAAACTTACGATTGTTATTTCTTTCAATGCGCCATTTTTGTCTTTGTGGAACTCTTTTACCGTTGTCTGATAAATTCTAGGATCATTTCCAAACATTGCAATTGCTTCTTCCTGGCCATAGTCAGTCTTAAGCACTTTTGGCCATTCCGGCCATGGATTATCAGCAGCACGTTCTGTTGGTGGACATGGCATCATTTCTAACTGTGTCACAGATATTGCGCCCTGTCGGATTGCAGTTCCAACGCAGTCATTTCCTGTATCGCCACCACCAATGATTACAACATTTTTTCCTTTTGCAGATACAAATTTTCCATCTTTTAACCCAGAATTCAAAAGACTCTTTGTGTTTTGTGTCAAATAATCAACTGCGAAATAAATCCCTTGTGCATCACGGCCTTTGACATCAATATCACGTGGTTTTTTTGCTCCGCAACAAAGAACCACTCTGTCATATTCTTTTAGTAATTTCGCAGGTTTGATATCCACACCCACATTACACTCGGTAACAAAAGTAACGCCTTCCGCTTTCATCACCTCAATTTTTCGGTCAATGATCTTTTTATCCAATTTCATATTTGGAATACCGTACATAAGAAGACCTCCAAGGCGATCTTCTCTTTCATATACAGTGACTTCGTGACCTCTTTGATTGAGCTGGTCTGCTGTTGCAAGACCGGATGGTCCTGAACCGATAACAGCAACCTTCTTACCTGTTCTTGCTTTTGGTGGTTTTGGATCTGCATATCCCATCTCATATGCTGTTTCAATGATTCCATGTTCATTATCCCGAACTGAAACAGGTTCACCCCAATGTCCACATGTACAAGCTTTTTCACAAAGTGCAGGACATACTCTTGATGTAAATTCTGGGAAATTATTTGTTTTATGAAGGCGGTTATAAGCCTGTTCCCAGTTTCCTGTGTATACCAAATCATTCCATTCAGGCACAAGATTATGAAGAGGACATCCAGATGTCATTCCGGCAATCATTGCTCCCGCCTGACAGAACGGAACACCACAGTCCATACATCTTGCTGCTTGATTTTGTTGTTCTTCTTTTGAAAGGAAGACATGAAACTCATCAAAATTCTTGATACGTTCCTTTGGTTCTACCGAACGCGCTTCACATCTTTCATATTCCATAAATCCTGTTGGTTTTCCCATTTCATCTTCCCTCCTTACTCTCTTGTGCTCGCATAGAATGCTTCAATTTGAGCCTGTTCAGCGTTTAAACCTTTTTCTTCCATCTGAACAATCGCCATTTGCATACGATTATAATCATATGGAATGACTTTTTTGAATTTTGGAAGATAATCACTAAAGTGGTCTAACACTTCTTTTCCTTTTTCAGAATTTGTAAGTGTTACATGCTCTTTAATCATCTCTTTTAGCTCTAAAACGTCATATTTATTTGATACATCCGCTGTAAATACCATAGATTTGTTTGTTCTCATGTAAAGATCATTATCTTCATCAAGAACATATGCAATTCCACCACTCATACCTGCTGCGAAGTTTTTTCCAGTTTTTCCAAGAATTACTACACGACCGCCTGTCATATATTCACAACCGTGGTCACCTACACCTTCAACAACCGCAGTCGCACCTGAGTTACGTACACAGAAACGTTCACCTGCAACACCATTGATAAAGGCTTTACCGCTTGTTGCACCATAAAGGGCAACGTTTCCAATAATAATATTTTCATCTTTTTTAAACTGTACACCAGTTGGTGGATATACAACAAGTTTTCCTCCAGAAAGACCTTTTCCAAAATAGTCGTTGGAATCACCTACAAGTTCAAGTGTGAGTCCCTTTGGAACAAACGCACCAAAGCTCTGTCCGCCTGCGCCATTACATTTAATGATATAAGTATCATCTTCCAATGTATCATCATATTTCTTTGTAATTTCAGAACCAAAAATTGTTCCAAGAGAACGGTTTGTATTTGTAACCTCAATATTAATCATTCTCTTTTGTTTTGTTTCCAAAGCTGATGTTAACTGTTTTAAGATTTCTTTCATATCTTTTGTGTTTTCGAGTTCGAAATCATACACCTGCTTTGGATCAAAAATAACACTTTCTTTTTCATTTAAGAAAGGATTATTAAGAATATTGGAAAGGTCAATTCTTGACTCTCTCTCACTTAAATCTTTACGAACTGCAAGTAAATCACTACGTCCTACTAACTCATCTAAAGTCTTGCAACCGAGTTTTGCCATATATTCTCTTAACTCTTCTGCAATGAATTTCATGAAATTCTCTACATATTCCGGTTTGCCGGCAAATCTCTTACGAAGTTCAGGATTTTGTGTAGCAATTCCCGCAGGGCAAGTATCAAGGTTACATACACGCATCATGACACAACCCATTGTTACAAGTGGAGCTGTTGCAAAACCAAACTCCTCAGCGCCAAGACATGCCGCAATTGCAACATCCTTTCCACTCATAAGCTTTCCATCTGTTTCAATGCGAACCTTGTTACGAAGTCCGTTCATAATCAATGTCTGATGTGTTTCAGCAAGTCCAAGTTCCCAAGGAAGACCCGCATTGTGGATAGAACTGCTTGGAGCTGCTCCTGTACCACCATCGTAACCAGAAACTAAGATTACCTGTGCACCAGCCTTCGCTACACCTGCTGCAACTGTACCCACACCAGCTTCTGATACAAGCTTAACTGAAATTCTTGCATCTCTATTTGCATTCTTTAAATCATAGATAAGCTGTTCCAAATCTTCGATTGAGTAAATATCGTGATGTGGCGGTGGTGAAATAAGAGATACACCTGGTGTTGAAAGTCTTGTTTTTGCAATCCAAGGATATACTTTCTTTCCTGGAAGGTGTCCACCTTCACCGGGTTTTGCTCCCTGTGCCATCTTAATCTGAATTTCCTGTGCACTTGTAAGATAACGGCTTGTTACACCAAAACGTCCAGAAGCAACCTGTTTAATTGCAGAGCAACGATTACGTCCATCTGGTCCTACAACTAATCTATCCTTATCTTCTCCACCTTCACCGGTATTTGATTTTCCATGAAGATGATTCATTGCAATTGCCAATGTTTCATGTGCTTCTTTTGAGATAGAACCATATGACATTGCACCCGTTTTAAATCTTGTAACAATCGAATCTACGCTTTCAACTTCATCAATAGGAACACCCTTTTTAGGGAATTTGAAATCTAATAGACCTCTAATGTTTGTTGTCTTTTGCTCTTCATCCACAAGCGCCGTATACTGTTTGAAGAGATTATAATCTCCTCTTTGTGTAGACTGCTGTAAAAGATGAATGGTTGCAGGGTTATATAAATGTGCATCCGCACCACTTCTCATCTTATGACGACCTTTACTTTCTAATGTAAGATCTGTTGAAAGTCCTAAAGGATCATATGCAGCCGAATGAAGTGTATTTACATCATTCTCAATATCTTCAATGGTAATTCCACCAATACGACTAACTGTATTTGTAAAGTATTTATCAATTACAGAATTATCAATTCCAATTGCTTCAAAAATCTTTGAACCCTGGTATGACTGAATGGTAGAAATACCCATTTTTGCTGCAATTTTTACAATACCACCAATAATAGCTTTGTTGTAATCATCCACAGCAGCATAATAATCTTTATCAAGCATATGCTCATCAACAAGCTGTTTTACAGTTTCCTGTGCAAGATAAGGGTTAATTGCACTCGCACCGTATCCAAGAAGCGTTGCAAAATGATGCACTTCACGAGGTTCTCCCGATTCAAGGATCAATGAAAGAGAAGTTCTCTTCTTTGTTTTTACTAAATACTGCTGTAATGCAGAAACCGCTAAAAGAGATGGAATTGCAACATGATTTTCATCCACTCCTCTATCAGAAAGAATCAAAATATTTGCACCTTCTCTAAATGCTCGATCCGCTTCGATATAAAGACGGTCTACTGCTTTTTCAAGTGAAGTATTTTTATAATATGTGATTGGAATAACCTCAACCTTAAATCCCTCTTTCTTAAGGTTTTTAATCTTAAGAAGGTCTGTATTTGTAAGGATTGGATTATTAATCTTAAGTACTCTACAGTTCTCTGGTTTTGTTTCTAGTACATTTCCAGATTCTCCAATATAAAGGGTAGTAGAAGTAACCACTTCCTCACGAATGGAATCAATTGGAGGGTTTGTAACCTGAGCAAAACGCTGTTTAAAGTAGTTAAACAAAGGTTCTCTATTTCCAGATAACGCTGCAAGCGGTGTATCCGTACCCATTGCCGCTGTTCCTTCTACTCCATTTTTTGCCATTGGAAGAAGTGTATCTTTTATTGATTCATAAGTATAACCGAATGCACGTTGCATCTTCTGTCTTTCTTCTTTTGTATATTCCTGCACTCTCACATTTGGAATACGAAGTTCTGAAAGATGAACAAGATTGCGATCAAGCCATTCACCATATGGAAGCTCTCCTGCATATTTTTCTTTCAACTCGTCATCATCAATAATTCTTCCTACCACTGTATCTACAAGAAGCATTTTTCCTGGACGAAGACGATCTTTTTTCACGATTTTCATAGGGTCTACATCTAATACACCAACTTCAGAAGAAAGAACAAGATAATCATCATCTGTAATGTAATAACGAGATGGACGTAGACCATTTCGATCAAGTACCGCACCCATGATATCTCCATCCGAGAAAAGGATAGAAGCTGGACCATCCCATGGTTCCATCATAGTTGCATAATACTGATAGAAATCTTTTTTCTTCTGCGACATAATCGCATTATTTGCCCATGGTTCAGGAATCATAATCATAACTGCAAGAGGAAGATCCATACCACTCATAACCAAAAACTCAAGTGCATTATCAAGCATTGCCGAGTCAGAACCTTCTGCATTAATTACAGGCAAAACTTTCTGGAACTCTTTTTTAAGTTTTTGTGATTCCATATTTTCTTCACGTGCAGACATTTTGTCCGAATTGCCACGAATTGTATTGATTTCACCATTATGTACAATAAATCTGTTTGGATGCGCTCTCATCCAACTAGGATTTGTGTTGGTAGAGAATCTTGAATGTACCGTTGCAATTGCAGACTCATAATCAGAATCCTGAAGATCTGAGAAAAATTGTCTCAACTGTTCTACAAGAAACATTCCTTTATAAACGATCGTCCTGCTTGAAAAAGAAACAACATATGTATCATCGTTTGATTGCTCAAACACACGTCTTGCGATATATAATTTTCTATCGAAGTCAAGACCTTTTTCCACATCAACTGGTCTCTTTACAAAAGCCTGCATGATACATGGCATACAAGCTCTCGCTTTATCAGAAAGTTTCTCAGGTTCTGTTGGAACCCCTCTCCATCCCAAAAATTCAAGACCTTCTTTTTGTACGATGACTTCAAACATTTTCTTTGCCTGATTTGTCTTAAACTCATCATTTGGGAAGAAAAACATTCCAATACCGTAATCTCTTTCCTCACCAATTTCAATTCCAAGAGGTTTGGTTACTTTCTTAAAAAATTTATGTGAAATCTGAAGAAGGATACCTACACCATCTCCTGTTTTTCCATCCGCATCTTTTCCTGCTCTATGTTTTAGGTTCTCAACAATTTTAAGTGCATTCTCTACAGTCTCATGTGTCTGAATACCTTTGATGTTTACAACCGCACCAATACCACAGTTATCATGTTCAAATCTTGGATCATATAACCCAAGTGGTTTTGCTGTGCTTTCATTCCAATTTTCTTTCATATGGATCCCCTTCCTTTCTTAATTACGGTCATCCCTAACTTGCCTTTTATTTTACAACGCCAAAAAAAAGATGTAAATACCGTTTTTGCTTTATATTGTCTGATTGTTTGTCTTTTCAGCATATCTGTTTATTATTATCTGACTACTTGTCATTTTTTCTTGGTAAATCCGTTTCTATACACACAATAAAGCCGAGATTTTTCAAAAACTTTTTTAAAAATCTCGGCTCAAAATCGTCACAATATTAAATTGTGTCTAAATTGTGGCATATCATATAAGCTTTATCATCCCACTCATTGCCGGACAAACAAGCTTACCCGCCTTTGTTTCAAACTGCACTTCTTCTTCATTATTGTTGATTACCACATATATGCATTCATCCTTATATTTTCGTTCAAACACAACTGTGTTTTCCTGTTTTAATACAGCGACAACACGAAAATCTCCCATTTGCAACGCTTTATGATTTCTTCTCATCTGAATCACAGATGCGTAATATTCTTCTAGGTCGGTTTCCAAGCTCCAAGGCATCGGACTACGATATTCCGATTCTGTCACTCCCATAATTCCCTTTTCATCTCCATAAAAGACAGAAGGAATCCCTTGTGCAGTCATCATAAAAAATACTGCTAATTTTAACTTCTCGATATCTCCATCGCAATAAGATAAAAATCTTGGCACATCGTGTGTATCTAAAAAATTCATCTGCATCTGCGAAACCTGAGAAGGGTAGCGAAGATTCATTTGACAAATTTTTTGCGCAAATTCTTCTGCGTCTATTTTTCTTTCTGCAAAGAATTCTCTACAAATATATGAAAAAGAATAATTCATCGTCGAATCAAACTGATCCCCCATTAACCAAATAGCGGAATTTTCCCATATTTCGCCAATCAAAAATGCATCTTCCTTCTCTTCCTTTACTGCTCTTTTAAAAGCCCGCCAAAATTCATGATCAATTTCATTTGCAACATCAAGCCGCCAGCCATCTATCCCCACTTCTCGAATCCAGTATTTTCCAACCTCGCAAAAATATTCTCTCACTTTGGGATTTGAAGTATCAAGTTTTGGCATTTCAGAAACATACGCAAAAGCTTCATAATTCGGCGGAACCGAAGTGTCAATCGGGAATTTCAATTGATAAAACCAATCTTTATACTGTGATTTTTCCTGTTTTTTTAGCACATCTCGAAATGCAAAGAAACCATCTCCACAATGATTAAACACACCATCAAAAATCACATAAATTCCTTTTTGATGACATTTCTCAACTAATTCTCTTAAATCATCCTTTGTACCAAAGCATGGATCCACCTCAAAATAGTCAATCGTATCATATTTATGGTAGGAAGCTGCCATGAATAAAGGGTTAAAATATATACAATTAACGTGAAGCGACTCCAAATAATCTAAATTATCAATAACACCTCTTATCGTTCCACCATTGTGTACTTTGCTAGTTAAACCATTTTCAAGCGAAATCTGATTTGCCTTACCGGAAAGATTTCTTCTCTCACTTGCAAAACTATCCGGAAAAATATGATACATCACCATATCATTTGTCCATTTTGGAACTTTTATCAAATCATTTCTATGTAAATATGGAAATTGAAAATACTGTGTTCTATGACATTTCATATCCTTTGTTAATCCATATTCACTTACATAAATTACTTCTCCATCTGCACCAATACATTTAAAATAGTAACAAACCCTCGAATACACACTCTTTATTTTTGCTTCATAATAATCAAACAACTGATCCGTTGCAATTTTTTCCATCTGACATTCTGTCACACGGATTGGCTCTTCCATACACACTCTATCTCCATAAAATACCGCACATTCTTTCATATCCTCTTTTGCAGTACGCAAACGAACAACTAATTTTTTTTCATCCAATGCAAATGCATCCTTCGATAGAGGCGTATGCATAATTCCTTCCTTTATCATCCTTTTACTGCCCCCCCTGTGATTCCTTCTACGTAAAATTTCTGCATAATTACAAAAAGGATAGAAATCGGAATTGCTACCATAACGCCACCTGCACAAAATAGTGAAAAGTAATCGCTTACCAAAGTTCTTTGTACCAGATTAAACAACCCCATTGCCACTGTCCAGTTTGCCGGATCTTTGGAACGAATCATAAGCTTGGCCATAACAAAATCCATCCAAGGTGTCAAAAAGGAATTGATTACTGTATACACAATAATCGGCTTCGACAGCG
The DNA here is from genome assembly GCA_036309165.1 of Agathobacter sp. Classification (GTDB taxonomy): domain Bacteria; phylum Bacillota; class Clostridia; order Lachnospirales; family Lachnospiraceae; genus Roseburia. Next base: position 10,797 of record JAXJUI010000002.1, read on the forward strand.
GAACAACAACTCGCATAAAAACCGATAACTCTGTTGCGCCTTCCATCTTCGCTGCTTCACGTAAAGAAACAGGAATCGTGTCAAAAAACCCCTTACATATCAAATATCCAAGACCCGAGCCAGAGGAATAGATAATAACCAGTCCTACAAGACTGTCAGTCATTCCTATCAATTTCATAACAAAATAGATAGCAATCATAGATAACACGCCCGGAAACATTCCTAGAATAATTCCTATACTCATTAATGTTTTTCTCAATCTAAATCGCATACAGCTCATCGCATATGCCACCATCAAAACAAAAGTTGTAGAAATCATACAACTAAATATTCCTATCAACATAGAGTTTTTAAACCACGCAGGAAAATTTGCAACCGTATCCGGTTCCAAAAACAACTGTCTATAATTTCCCAACGACCATTTTGTCGGAAAGAAATGCATCGTATTAATTCCTTTGTATCCACTTAATGATGTAACCAGAAGCCAAAGAATTGGAATCAGCCAGATACATGCCAAAGTCGCCAAAACAACATTCATGATAATTGGTTTTATAACTTTCTTTCTCATTTACTGAAACTCCTCCTCTTTATTTCCTGAAATCATTTTCTTGAATGTCAGTAATGTGAACAGTGCACAAATTGTAAATACGCAAATACCGATTACAGATGCCATCTTATAGTTCGAATAGTCATTTGTTAATGTAAACAACCAGGTAACTAAAAGATCTACTTCCTTTGCGTTAGAACTTGCATATTTCATATTTGCTGTTACATAGTCATTCGTGAGCAAATAAATAACATTAAAGTTATTAATATTTGCAATAAATCCCGTCAGCAAACTTGGTCCCATAATAAATAAAATATACGGCATTTTTATTTTCCAAAAAATTTGCATTGGACTTGCCCCATCTATTCTGGCACTTTCCAATTGATCATTTGGGATATTCATAAGAATTCCCGTTGCACTAATCATCTGAAACGGAACCCCCACCCAGATATTCACCAGGATAATCATAAAATGTGCCCAACCCGGTTTCGATAAAAACGGGATATAGGTAAGACCAGAACTTACCAAACCAATTTTCTGAAGAAAACCGGTCAAACCGATACTGCTGCATAAACTATTCACAATTCCATAATCCCCAAACATTTTGCTAACCAAAAGTAAGGTAACAAACTGCGGAACAGCAATGGTTACAACAAACATAGAACGCCAGAGTTTTTTACATACAATTGATTTATGATTAATAAACATTGCAAGTAATACTCCACCAAAAAATGTCGTCGCAGTTGCAAGCACTGCCCACAGCAGCGTCCATCCTAATATTCGAACAAAAACATATCCAAATGTAATCGTCGATGTAGACGTAAACATATTTTTGAAGTTTTCCAACCCCACCCATGTAAATAAATATGTAGGTGGCTGATGATCCATATCATAATTTGTAAACGCAATACAAATCATAAACAGAATCGGTATCACATTTATCAAAACAATACCAAGGCTTGGCAATGTCAGAAGTGTTATATGAAACTTTCCGCAAATCAGAGTATGTAAATCCTCTCGAAAAGAATTAATATGTTCCCCATTTTCTTTTTTTCGTTGCAATTGATAAACTGCCTTTACATTGCTTATGTGTAGCGCAAGATAAGCTAAGATGCATAAAATACCAATAACACCCAAAAGAAGAATGAGCAAAGAATTATCATAATCATTCACCATCTTTTGCAATGTCAATGGATCAAATATTTCTTCTCTTTGAACCGTCCCTAACGTATTTAGTTTCAGGATATACTTAATCGAAAAGCGGAATGTAAACACAAAAAACCCAATTTGAATAAGTGTCATTAAAACACCCTTAACAAATTGTTTTCTTCCGAAATATCCACTCCCCATTACGAGGAGTGAAAATTTCGTCCACCAATCACCCTTTTTTATTGCAATACCCAAATCCTTACAATACTGTTTCATAATAACTACTCCATCAAATGCATTTTGCTTTTATTGTGTAATACCTGCTACTGCTTCGTCTAATAATTCCTGTACATCTGTATACGAACCTTCAACAAGTGCCTGCCCCAAGCTTGCAGCTGGATCCCAGTAACTATCTCCAACTCTCTGAAGATCTGCGTATTCTGACTGAGCAGCAAGTGCCGCAAGTGCTGGAGCAGAAGCAATTTCTTCCGATGTAGCTGCTGCAAGGTTTGATGGGCCTTCCCCAGTTGCAATACCAATCTTCTTCTGACTATCTTCACTTGTAATATATTCAGCTAAAAGCATTGCCCAACCCGTATTCTTTGAATAAGAATTAACTCCAACAAATTTATATCCAGCAAAAGAACCCATCTGTACCTGTTCTCCATTCACTGTTAATGTTGGAAGTTTTGTTGCAGCATAACCATCTCCATATGCTTCCATAAAACCATTTGTTGCCCAGGTACCATTTACATCCGCAATCATTTCTCCATTAAGTGCAAATGACTGAGCGTCTTCGTTTACACAGTTAACCATTGCATCACTTTGGCATAATGTTGTAATTGCCGTTGCAACATCCGCACCTGTATATTTTGTATCTGTTGCATTCCAGTTACATGTATTCGTGCCATCTTCGTTACGATACATATCTAAACCTGCTCCTGAGAAAAATCCATATAAGAACCATGCCCCTGACACTTCCATACCAACTGTTTTTCCTTGTGCTTCTGCTGCAGCAATTAAGTTATCCCAGCTAGCAACATCTTCTTCTGACAATAAATTCTTATTATAGAAAAGGAAATATCCGTTTGATGCAGTAAGAGGATATGCATACATTTTTCCATCTATAGATGCAGCTTCTACTGTAGATTCTGCATTAGCTGTCTTTGGATCATATGTATAAGTTGCATCAACACTCTGTAACGCACCCGCATTTACAAGATCATAAAGCTGATCATCTGCAAAAACAAAGACATCTGCAGCTGTTTCCACATCAGCTAAAACATCATCTTTACAATTTGCTTCTGATTCAGCACCAATTGTAATATCAAATTCTACTTCTGGATAAGTAGCTTTAAAATCTTCAACAATCTCATTCATAACTGTCTGATAAGCAGTTGTCTCTGAACACCACAGCGTCAATTCAACAGTTCCATCTGTTGCTGCAATTAGGTTTGCAATTGCATCATCTGAACTTACCCCACTTGTTCCCTCTGTACCATTCGCGTTTTGGTCTCCTGTAGATGCCTCTTTCTGTTTTCCACAGCCTGCTGCCATTGTTACCACCATAGAAGTTAATAACAATGAAACGATTAATTTCTTTTTCATAAAAATAACCTTCCTTTCCTTTCGTTTAGGAAACTTGTTTCCTTTTAGTTTCCCAAAACAATATAGTTTTTGTTGCTTTTGATAAGGTGAGCATATCACCGAATTCTATCATACACAACATTTTTGGTTGTTTTTCACATAACTTTATCAGGAAACCGCTATACTATTTTTCCTTTTTTATACAATATGTCTAATAAACATTTCCTCACTTTTCTTATATAATAAAAACCATAAAATAACATTTTTTAATATGTTACTTAAGGAGAAAGATATGGCAGTTACAATCTCAGACGTAGCAACTGAAGCTGGAGTATCCAAATCTACAGTTTCAAAAGTCCTAAACAATTGGTCAACCATTTCACCCGAAACAGTTGCCCGTGTTCAGGATGCAATTAAAAAACTGAATTATGTTCCAAATGCAAGAGCTGTAAGTTTTGCCAGACAAACAACACAAAACATTGTCTATCTTACTGATCTTGCACAAAATACAGCCTACGAAAACCCTCATATGTTTGATATCATGTGTGGAATTTGTCAGGAACTGACAGGAAAGAACTATACTTTAACTTTAGAAGACACCTCAAATGACAGCTTCCCTGGTGAAAGTGCAATTAGAACTATCAACCGAAAGTCTGCAGACGGTTTACTTATCCATGGTTCTGCAATCAATGAAGAATTAGCCAGCCAACTTGTCGAAAATAATATTCCTCATATCATAATCGGTCATCCCGAATACGAAAGCCGATTATGCTGGGTAGATACAAATCATTCTTTAGCTGGAGAATATGCAGCCACACACATGGCAGAGTGCGGATATACTGATGTCATATTTGTTGGCGGAAAAAGAAGTGACACGATTTCCAACCAAAGACTAAAAGGATTCAAGAAAGGAATGAACAACCATAATCTAGCAGTCCTTTCAAAACAAATCATCTATACTAATGCGACCAGACAAAGTGCATACGAAAACACAAAATTATCCCTTATGGAACATGTTCCACATGCGATTGTATGTGAAAACAATTTACTTGCGATTGGTGTAATAAAAGCAATTGAAGAACTAAATCTTCACATCCCTGAAGATATTGCAGTCTTAACCTTTGACCGCTACCCATATTCAAGTATTATGGATCCTGTACTAACAGTCGTTGACATAAATGTGTTTGACATGGGAGTGCAAGCAGGAAATATGATGATACGAAAATTAGAAAATCCAAATCTTTTGATTCAAAGTTATACAACCTTGCCACTACTCATTCAGGGTGAGAGTACACTTAAAAAATCATAATGAAAAAGGACAAGAAATTTCTTGTCCTTTTATACTTTCTTCTGGATTCCATTCTCCTCTATAAATTAACTTTTTATAGCCCATCGCATCTTCGTAGACTTTGCTCTTGGATTTACACGACACTCCTCCTGAGTCGGGCGAATCACATCCTTTGACACTTCCGAATAAACACCTGCTTTTTGTAAATCCTTAAAAACTTTTTTCACCAAACGGTCTTCCCCTGAATGAAAGGTAAGAACTGCTACTCTTCCCCCAGGATTTAATATTCCATCCAATTTTTCCAAAAAACTGTAAAGAACTTCAAATTCACTATTCACATCAATGCGTAGTGCCTGGAACGTTCTGGCACAGGACTTTTTCACCGCATCCGCTCTTTCCTCCTTTGGCACACGCACAAGTGCTTCTTCTACCGCTTGTCGAAGCTCCGTGGTCGTGTTCATAGGCTCTCCCAATCTCATTTTTTCAAACACCTTCGTTGCAATTTCTTTTGCATATGGTTCATCTGAGTTTTCAATCAACATTCCCTCGAATTCTTTTTGTTCAATTTGACGAAGCCGTTCCGCCGCACTGTCGCCATGAAGTGGGTCCAGACGCAAATCCAACGGCCCATCCGTCTTATAGGAAAACCCTCGCTTAGGGTTATCAATCTGCATTGACGACACTCCAAGATCTGCCAGTACGAAATCAAACTTTCCGCACTCCTTTGCTACGTCATCTATGTTTGCAAAGTTTGTCAACCGAAACTGAAAAATATCTTCTTCAAATCCTGCATCCCGCAATCTCTTTACGGTCTTTTCTGATTCAATCGGATCAACATCCAACGAAACTAGCCTTCCTTTTCCCTGAAGTTGCTCTAGCATTTTTCTTGAATGCCCACCATATCCTAAGGTACAGTCAAGTCCTTGCTGTCCAGGTTTAATCTGTAAAAATTCAAGAATTTCTTTGACCATAATGGAAATATGCATTCCCGCAGGTGTAGATCCTTTTTCGATTACACGAGCAATGGTATCCCCATATTTTTCCGGGTTATGCTCTTTGTACTTTTCTTCAAACTTCTTTGGATATTTACCAGAATAACGTACACGACGCTTGTATTTCTTTTCTTCCATTCAAAATTTCACTCCATTTTCTCATACATTTTTTGTAATCATTACTTGTTTCTTTGGCATTTATAGGAACTATCTATTCACGTTTTGATAGCCACTCTACAATCTTATCATAGTTCTCTGGCCGATGCGGAAATGCACACTCCGAACAATCCTTCCTACGTTTTCCATCCTCATTTATGTATTTAGGATTTCCTATGCACTTCTCCTCACCATATAATGGGCAATAACAAAACAAACAGTTAAAATCTTTGATTCCTTTATGGCAGGGAAAATATTTACATTCTTTATTTTCAAAAAATCGATGCGAATTCTTAAAGTTATTAGTTGAATTCTCAACTTTACTTTCTAACCTTAATTCAAACAAAGTAGTATTTTGCCAATTTCCAAAACGGTCTTTTGCTATCCTTTCTCGATATCCAATTTCTCTGAACCCACATTTCTTGTGCAATGCCACACTTGCTTCATTTATGGATATGACTGCTGAATAAATGCTCCAATATCCCTGCTTTTTTGCCTCACATAATAACTTTTCTATAAGTTTTTTGCCAATTCCTCTTCCCTGGTAATCATTATCTATGTATATGCTCATCTCTACACAGCCTTTGTACACACAACGGCTTGATATCGGACTAAGCGCTACCCAGCCAACCACTTTTTTTCCTTCAACATATACAAATCTACAGCTCTTAACATGCCCGCTATCCCATTCTTCAAAAGAAGGACATTTCGTGTTAAACGTAGAGATTCCTTTCTCTATTCCCTGTGAATATATTTCCGCTACCCTTTTCCAATCATTTCCTGTCATCTCTCTAATCATTGCTTTTCTCCTCCACTTTCAGGCAAGCTTCATTATATAATTTTAACGCTTCTATTACTTGTTTCTGCTTATCTTCCGGTATCCGTTCCAATACTTCTTTAAATTTGTAATTCATATCATTTTCAATCTTTTCAAAACGTTCCTGCCCTTTTTGTAATAGATGCAATGTAACAAAACGCCTGTCTTCAACGGAAGGCTTTCTTTCGACAAATCCTTTTTGTACTAAATCTTCAACAAACCGACTAACACCGCTTTTATCAATGCGCAAAATATCTGCCAATTCTTTTACTGATATTCCCGGCTTTCTTCCAATTTCCACTATCAAAAAGCATTGAGTTTTATTCACACTGCAACAACAACATTCAGCACTGCTCATATTTTCCAAATGGCGTTCTAATCGCCTTGTGTTTTCACGAAATTGCTTTACCAAATCCATTTTCTTATCTCTCCCGAAAAATTTTCTTCATCTTACTTTAATTAGTTGCATTTGTCAACTGTTATTATATTCATCTGTTATTCTAATCAACTATCACTTTATAAGCTATCTATCCATGCCATCCTGTAATACAAGCTTTAGTAAATTAGAACAACCTTGCTACATATACTATAGAAAACATAATTTTGAGTTTTTATGAATAAATTTCCTTATCCCTTTAGCATTAGTCGAGATATGACAGATGCACCTCCAAATGCATACGCGCTGGTAAATGGAAGCAAAACCTACCCCGACATTTCCGGAATAGTCAAGTTTTATAATACCCCATATAAAGGTTTAATTCTCTATGCAGAGTTTTTGCATTTACCTCTCTATACGCCATCCAATATTCCGTCCTTTTATGGTTTCCACATTCATGAGCTTGGAGATTGCTCTCATAATTTTGCCAACACAGGCGGACACTACAATCCCAATAAACAACCCCATCCCTATCATGCTGGAGACCTTCCTCCCATCACATCCTGCAATGGTTACTCCTGGATGTGCGTGTATATCCAACAGTTACGCCTAAAAGATGTCATCGGACGCTCAGTCATCCTTCACGGAATGGCTGACGATTTTACCACACAGCCTTCCGGAAATTCTGGTGAAAAAATAGCGTGTGGAATTGTGGAGGAATTTACTATTTAATGTCATCTTCTTTCATATCAACTCACCTGTACTGTATTATCACATTAAAAGTGTTCTAAGAATCTGTAGTTTTTTGATTTCTTCAGGAAGTTTTTTCAAGAGAGAACATCTCATAACCAATCCCTTAACATAGAGAAAAAATACATGTTTACCGACTCGAATCCGGCAATTGATTCGGTAACATGTTCGTAAAACAAAAATGTTACCGAAAAATAGTCGAAAAAGAAACCGGTAACATGTCCGTAAAAGGAAAATGTTACCGAAAAACAGAAGATAAGAACGTGGATTCATTATATAAAACAAATGCCGAAAACCCGTATACAGGTTTTCGGCATTTCTCTGAAAGACTCCTCATATAAAGAGTTCTTTGTATTAAATGTAGCTATCCCTTTTCAATCCTACCAGGTACGTCCTGACATCAATCTGAACTGTGCAACTGTTGGCGTGTGTGAATTAAGACCTCCATCACAGGTAAGCACCTGTCCATTCATATATTCTGCCTCATCACTTGCAAGGTAAACGCAAAGATGTCCAATATCATCTGGATTTCCATAACGCTTGCCAAGAATATTTGAACCGAATATCTCCTTAAGTGCATCTGGAATTCTAGCTTCATTCTGTGGTGTTACAATAAGACCTGGACGAACACAGTTGCAACGGACTCCGCTTGGTCCATACATGCATGCAACATATTCTGTAAGCTTGTCAACTCCAGACTTTGCACAAGCATAGGCAATAGTTCCAAGATCACCTGCTACGCTGGCCATTGAGCCGATATTGATAATATTTCCCCCCTTCTCGTTTTTCAGAAGGAATGGTAACACTTCCTTTATCATGTTAAAGGTTCCACCTAAGTCTGTAGCAACCACTGCATTGAATTCCTCAAATGAAATTTCATCTACACGTCCATCCTTCATTCCCATTCCGGCAGCGTTATTAATTAGCACGTCAATACGTCCATATTTCTCTGCCACATCAGTAATAAGAGCATGCATTGACTCTTTATCAGTCAGATCAAATGCGTGGAACCATGCACTTCCACCTTCTGCAGCGATTTCATCTACTACCTTCTGTCCTCTCTCAACATTACGTCCGGTAACGACAACCTGTGCTGCCTCCTTTGCACAGAGCTTAGCAATACCAATACCAATTCCACTTGTTGATCCAGTTACGATTACTACTTTGTCTTTTAATCTATTCATTTTTCTACCTCCCAATAATATATTCCCAATAATATATTCCCAATAATATATTCCCAATAATACACGAAAAATAAGCCAAACACAAGCAAATCTTGTATAAATTGCACAAACAAATAGAGTTATTTTATACTACCCTACATAATTATATTACTTTCCACTTTTGATATTCTCATTGAAGAACAATTTGATAGAAATTTACTATCAAATAAAAAAATTCCGGAGACAGCGAAACCGCTGCTCCAGAATATCATTCTCCACGCGTATCTATGTTGGTATTTTTTTATCTGTATACAGGATATGATTTATCAGCCATCCTAAGAGATATTCCACAAGACTCTGCATATATTCCTGTGGTTGCTTCTCAATATCCTCCTTTTTAATGCTGCCAACTTTATATACAAAAGCTGTATGGGCGCGCTTTTGAGCCTCCAAGCCTTCATAATGTATGCTTTCCATGTATTCCTCTTCGTCAGAAAAATGAAATTCAGTATAAGCCTTCAGCTCAGCCAGAATATCCATAATCTCATCACACCGGGAAACGTCAACACCTTCACGAACCAGGGTATTGGCTTTTCCTATCAGACGAAACAGTTCCTGATGTTCATTGTCAATCAATTCATTTCCTATGAGATATTCCTCAGAGAACTGACAGATATCCTCTTTCAGCATCCATTCCTCTAGAGGTGGAAGTTTTCCAATCATGGTATCACTGCCGATAATGTGTTGATACAGCCACTCCGCAAGAAACAGCATCATCTCCTTAAGCATATCAATCTGTTCCTGGAATTCATCAATATCCTTAAATTCCCAGTCACGAACCTTATCGCGAAACATCATATGTTGAGAACGCTGAATAATCAGTTCCGGATCCCTTATCTTCTCCATATACGCTTCTTCATTGGCGAAATGCTGCTCTGCATAATCATCCAGTTCCTGTAAGAGCCCTTTAATCTGGGAATAACGATCTGGAACGTAGTGATTCTGTATCATTTCCAAAATAGAATTAATCAGCTCAAACAGATGCTCGTGCTCCCGATCCAATTGCTCAACCCCAATCACGCAGTCTTTTGTAAACCGAAACATACCTGTACACCTTCTTTCTGAATCCTTTACTAAATTATAGGATGGTACACACAAAAAATCAAGGTTACCACCATCAAATCTAATGACTAAATTGAACCTGCTTTTGCACCATCTCATTAATGCATGTTATAACCATGCTGATTCCAAAAACGCAACGTCCACCTTCTTCCTTTGACGAACATTATTAAACTCCATTACAAGTACAACAACAATAACTATTGTAAGTAGCCCATGTGAAACAAATGCCATATTCATAAAATCAAGTATGTTAAATGCCTGCAAAGCCAACTGCACAATAATATTTGTAACTGTTATAGCAATTAATATACGCATCAATTTTTTGTAGTTATCTGTTGCCGCAAATAAATATAATTCTGTAAAAAGAGGTGCCATCATAAGGCTAAGAAAAATCAGATTAGAATACAAAACCTGATTTCCATAAAAAATCATAGGTACTTTTGTCTCTATCAGATGATGATTTACATCATTAATAATCTTGTCCCATGTATTTCGTAAATGCTCTGTATCTTTACACTAAAATCTCACTATCAAAGTACTGTTCCTCTAATATATATTGTAAAGGTGTTTCCATTATTAAGTATTGTAAATCTTCTTAATTTGTTTCCGATTTCCACCGATAAACACAACTGCTGCAAGGACGCACACCGACATAAACATACTGAGTACATACCGCTCCGACATTACAATGGTAAGCGTACCTGCAACCGCTTCTCCCAACAGCGCCCCTACCGTATTTAGCATATTAAAAGCTCCGTTGAATCTTCCTTTCTTCTCATCCGGCACGTAGGACTGAGTTGCTGAGATTCGAATCGTATAGCTGGTAACCCCCAGAATTCCGGTTAAAAAAGTAAGAGGAATCATCATTTTTACAGGAAAATACAAATAGCTTCCTTCAATGGCTGAAATTGTAATATACACCATAAACGCAATTCCAAATTTTGCTTTTACCGGAAGCTTTATTCGATAATGAATTGCGCCTCCGACAGCTCTTCCCACAAGTGCCATTCCCCAGACAATCATATACATATATTCGCCGTTTTCAAAATTTCCTTTGAAATATGGCAGCGTTATAACCGAAGAACACCCCCCAGCCATGGCACTAAAGGCAAAATAAACCGCAACTGCAAGAAGCCCCTTCTCGCTCCACAGATACCGGAAGCCTTCCTTTATATCAAAAAAGAGCTGGCTTACTTTTTTCCTTTCCTTTTGCTTCTTTAAATCTTCCTTCTGCTTTTCAATATAGTTTTCCTCAGCTTTAATCTGAGTCTCTAAAATCGCCGCAATCAAAAAGCTTACTGCATCTACCATAAGAAGAGGTGCGATTCCCACTTTATTATAGACAAATGTAGACACTGGAATCATCAGGGCTGACATCGTCTCTAGCACACTCGAAATCGAATAAGCCTTCGAATAATTTCCCTCTGTGATCAGAAGTGGATAAAAACTGTCATAAGCAACCATATAAATGCTGTTGATAGAACCAATCAAAAAACAGTATGCTGCCAGTACAGGAAAGCTAAACCAGCCTGTGGACAACATGACAGCCGCTATTACATACAGTCCTGCCGAAATAAAATCCAAGGTGTAAATCGTCCGTTTTCTGGAAAACCGGTCCAAAACTGCTCCGGAAAAAATTGGCATGATAATCTGTGGCAGCGTATACACAATAATATAGATTGCATATAGAAAAGAAGACTTCGTATAATCAAGCACCAACAGACTGATCGCAAAACCTGCCAGTGCATTTCCAAACATGGAAACTATGCTTCCTATGGTAATAATTGAAAAATCTCTCGTCCAAAGAGGATTTTGATTTTCTGCCTTTTTCTTTCTCATTTTCATAGCTTTATACCCTTTATCCATTATAACGTGCAATAGTTATATTCTCTCATAGCATTCCAAAAACACCCAGTCAAAACGCTTCTTGCTAGTTGCCTGAGTAAACCTCATATATTCAAACAGAGCTCCCGCATCAATATCATTCTCATCCGTTGGATGCAGAAAGAGATACTCGCTCTTAACAAAATACGGTTGATATTCCTTCCATAGATATTTCAAGGATACCGCCGCATAGATCTCATTTAACAATTTTTCATAAGCCATAACTATCACCTCAATATAAAAATTTTAGCATTTCCTATTTCTGCCTGCAATAATATTTCCTTCCCCAATACTGCGTAAATAATAAAAAAAATTGCAAGCACTAGAAATAATGCTTGCAATTAAAAGTCAATATTTGGTTTACTGATTTTCTGTTGCCAAAGTGTTGCCACTGCATCACTTTCATCAACATTTGCGTCCGTTCCTATTTTGCATACATCGCATCATTTTTCGAAAGAAGATATACACAATATTGATTCATGCTAACGCCCTCTCTCTGCGAATGCTCAGCCAATGCTCTGTGTAAACTGCGTGGTATTCTCAGTTTAAATTGCCCAGAATAATCTTCCAGACTATCTGGTTCATGAATTTCAACTCCTTCCTCGGCAAGTTGTTGCTTTAACTTAACTTATTTTGTTTAAGTTCTGTTTGAAATTTGCCGATATATTACTTCATTTGCACATTTTATTTTGGCTTACCGATTTTCTGTTGCCAAAGTGTTGCCATGTGGATATTATAGCATAACCGGCAATTAAATCAATCAGCATTTCGGTAAAACAAAGGCACCGCAGAACTGAAATTTATCGTTTATCGATTTCTCTTGCAATTCTACTTTTTTTCAATGTCTTATTCTTTAAATGCCCAATCAAAACATTTGGATTATAACTATAAGATAGCCTTACTATATAATAATTTATCCACTCAATAATAGAAAATAGCAAAATAAAAACAGAAAGTATTGTCAATGCAATATTACTGTAATTCAACACGATTACTAAAATCCCTATGCATAACAAAATTACATCTATTATTTTAAATATTCTGTATATAATTACTACATTTGCTGAAAGGAACTTAGGATTGGACATTCTTTTAAATAAAACAAACCAGTAAATAGAACCTTGAATAAGAATAAAACTAAGAACCATCAATGGATACATAATTTGAAGCATCATTTTGGGGTCCACTAACCACTTCTTAAACATAAAAAAGCAAAACCAAAACGATATCACTGCAGCAAGTTCCCCTGTACATAAGCTTATCAGTTCTTTTTTTATCTTTTCACGTAATTGCATTACTTACCTCCACAAATTCTAACTTCACATTCTATTTTACTCCATAGGCTAAAAACAATACAAAAAGGCCAATCGGATTTTTTCTCCCATCAGCCTTACTACTTACCATAATATCTCTATAAACTCTTCTTCATCATATTATAGATAATTTCATTTAACATCAAAGAACTAAACGACTTTGTAATATAGTCATTACATCCAACTTCCTTAAATTCTTTCGTATTTCTCAAATTATTATCGTCAGACATAACAATTATTGGTATTTCATATTTTTCCTTAATAGCTTGAAGAATTTGCCATCCATTTCCTTTGTCCATTTGAATATCTATAATAATCAATTCAAAAGAATGTTCTTCAAGCTTTTCCAACACATCCTCTACATTAACAGTATTTTGCATAATAACTTCATAAATGCTTTCCTTCTGCAAAATATCTTTTACCCTTTGATTGCATTCTGAATCCTCACCTACCATTAAAATTTTATATTCAGTTCTTTCAATCTGTCTCAATGTATACTCTTTATCTTCATCTATTATTTGAAGCATAATATCTGCAATATCTGGGTCAAACTGTGTTCCTTTTCCCTTTTCAATCTCACTTCTTACGACACTTTGTGGCAAGCCTTTACGATAACTTCTGTTACTTGTCATCGCATCGTATGAATCGGCAACAGCCAATATTCTAGCCATTTCTGGTATATTCTCACCCAATAATCCGTTTGGATAGCCCTTTCCATCATATCGTTCATGATGGTATTTCGCTGCAGTAGCCATATCATAGTGATCAGAAATATCTTTTAAAATATGATACCCTGTAACCGGATGAATTTTTATCAAATCATATTCTTCATCTGTCAATTTTCCCGGCTTATTAATAATATCTACAGGAATTCTGATTTTGCCCACATCATGTAACAATCCGGCACGATAAATCATTTCTTGTTCTGTCACACTTTTACCCATTCTTTTTGCAATAATTTTTGAGTATTCAGCAACTCTTTTTGAATGACCACTTGTATACCTATCCTTAGCATCAACAGCTTCACTTAAGGCAGTAACTGTTTGCCAATAAGCTTCATTTAACTTTCTTTGCTGTTCACGCAATTCAACTGTTTGTTCATCTACCTTACTCTTCAACTCCTTCTGGAATACTTCCATTTTTACAACATATTCCGCTTTTTCCAAACCAGCTATAATAATTCTAAAAATATTACTACAAACAGCCATAAACGCAATATAAATCAAACATCTTGGAATAACAAAATACAACATAAGAGTAACAAATGTATTATCATTAACAGCTGTTGTCGGAAAATACCCGTTTACTAAATAACTATCTAATTTCATAGATGTGAGTAATGCCATATTTGCATCACATAATCCATAATAATATCCTGCATATACGATAATAATTGTACTAACTACAGTTAAGCTATACACATACCACATTACTTTTTTAGAAGAATATAGTATCGCATACAAAATCGGCAATACTGCGATAACCACCACATGATATGTAATAGTTACACCTATAAGTGTAAACACAGAAACTATGCTGAAAAGTATAAAATACTTTATTTTGTCAGATGATAATGAAACTTTTTTTGTAACAAATAGCATCGCCAAATATATAAAAATTGATGGAACAAATCCCATTAGCATAATACTTTTATCGATAATAAAAATATCAAATACATTCAATAAAAATGCTATTAAATACACAATCATAGATATGAAAAAGCATCGCATAACGTATGTATTAGCTATATATTCTTTATCTTTTATATATTTATCTATATTTTCTCTTTCGTGCATAACATGTTTCTTCTCCCGCATATACCTTTTTACCTTTCTTATATTATATTATTTTACAAACTGAACCGGACAATTACTTTTGAATTTATCACATTTCTTCTATGTCTATATCTTCTTTTGGTAACTATGAAAAAACATCAACAATTTTCATAACTCTCTCCATTCTACAAATTCAAAGTTTCGCTCTCGTCAAATATTCCAATTATATCATGATATATACAATTTCTCAACCGATTTTTTATGCTCAATTAATTCTGTCAACCCGTAATTATCCACTTCTGGTCCACTGGACCAAAAGTTAAAATTCTCTCTCATAAGTTGACTGCAGGGACCCACGGCTGTGCAAGAAGGCATATAGAAAGGCCCCGACTCTCAAAGCAATTTGCCCTAAGAAATCGGAGCCTTCCGGCAGGAACAGCCTAGCACAGCCGTAACCTACAGTAAACATATGTAATTATTTCATCAATATCTCATACAAGTCATCCGTCAAATGCTTCTTTAATATACCTTCCGCATCTACATTGCCAAAACCATGATAAAACTCTTCCGCAACGCCTCCTGCTATTGCGCCAAATGTATCACTGTCACATGGCAAACTGTAGATATTTCTCATGAACGATTCATAATCCGTACTTTCATAAAAGCATCGCATAGCAGCCGGAACGGAACCCTGACAGCTTTCATTCCAGTTATAACGAGGTCTGATTTCATTCAGGCTATACCCGATGCTGTACTCATAAAGGTCTGCCGGATATTCCGACAAAACGTAATCATATATCTCCTGCTTGGACTTACCGTGTTTTGCCATCCAAATACAGGTTGCTGTAACAACAGCTCCTTTGATTCCTTCCGGATGATTATGAGACACTTCGGCAGTTTTAGATGCCATCTTTTGCATTTCATCATAATCCTCATAGAACTCGCCCACAAAAGCAACTCTCATGGCAGAGCCATTGCCCCAACTATTATACGGCTGATGCTTTTTACTATTTATCCAACTAAAGAATTTGGCTCCATATCCACAGAATGGATACTTCTGACCAACAGCTACCATTGTTTCAACCAGGTCATTATCTTCCACCAGAGCTTTTTTTATGGCAAGCATCATAACAGAGTCATCCGTAAACTTAGCTTTATCATCTATGATAAGCGGTATGTTTTGCCAATCCAGATTTTTGGGACGGTTAAACTCATACTGAGATCCCAATATATCGCCTAATACTGCACCCTTAATAGCCATTAGTTCTTACCCCCATTCTTCTTATTTCCACGAGTTAGATAATCTGCTACGATTGGAGCTTCCCATCCACTATCATTAAGACAATCCTCCATATCTTCCGCAGAACTTGCCTTCATCGCAAAGCACACTGCCTTAGATACACCTTCATAAACTGTAGCGGTTCCGATATTGTCATGCACATAATTTACGGCACGCTCTTTTCTGATTCCAAAACGCTGAGCTTCCGCATATGCATCAATGTTAGCTCCGATGAAAATAAACTCCCAGCCGTACTTTTTCTGCTGGCGCTTTACCATCTTTTGCACCTTATCATAAGAATACTGTCTGCTGGCATTTTCCATACCATCTGTTGTAATCACAAAGATGGTCTTCTCCGGACGGTCTTCAGGTCTGGCATACTTATGAATATTTCCGATGTGATGGATTGCTCCACCTACAGCATCAAGAAGTGCTGTACATCCGCGAACGTAATACTCCTTGTCCGTCATCTTCTTAATCTTATCAATCGACACTCTATCATGTAGCACTTCACAGGTATCATCAAACAACACTGTAGATACATATGCCTTCTCACCGGTCTTTTTCTGCTTCTCCATCATGGAATTAAAACCACCGATGGTATCTGCTTCAAGCCCTCCCATAGATCCGCTTCTATCCAAAATATAAACGATTTCCGTTAATCCTTTACTCATGATCCTTTACCTCCGTTTTCTATTACTGACCTCCCTGCAGTGAGGCATTTCCTTGTTGTGATGTAATAATAAACCGTAGGCAAAGAAAAAAGGTCAACCGTGAGGCGACCTTTCATATTTATTGATTTGACAATGGATCCAGCCCATAATCAAACAACACAATATCTATTTTTAAGACGTTATAGTCTTCGTGCTCTATGAAATACTCAACTATCTTATCGGTCTGCGATATCGGTGACAACGCATACCCGGCTATTCTAAGAAAATCTATCGTTTCGTCAAGATTAAGGCGCAACCCAACAGCAAGTGCAAGCATCTTCTCTTTTGAAGGCTTTACCTGCCCCTTAAGAAGTTTTGAGAAATACTGCTTTGAAATATTCGCTGTTGCGTATACTTCTGAGTTTTTAAGCCCCTTTTTATTGATAAGCTGCTGTAAATGCTTTTCAAAAGAATCCGTATAGATTTCCTTTAACGCATCCTCCAAAGACTCTGACTTCTTTTCAAAGGAAACCGGCTTAAGATACTCCGGCATCATAACCGAAGGCGCTTCCATTGCAGAATATGATTGCATCATATCTGCATCCGGTGATTCATCTTCCTTAGCCTCTTCCTCTAAAGGAAGCGCATCAAAACTATCTTCCTCCTCATCCCTGTTTTCTCTTCGCAGGAATGATGGCATATGGAAAGATTGCAATGTAGCACCGACTCTGCTCTCTGGCCGTTTTCCCGTTTCGCGCGGATAGTTATCATTTCGGTATTCCTCAGCAAGAGCTGTTTCTACATAGCCGTCATCAACAAAGCTGGCAACATCTTCTACAAGCTTACCAGAAATAGTAACATCCTCGCTACCAAACACAGCAAGCGTAATCTCTATGTCATTATCTTCCAAGAAAGCCGTAAAAGTATCAACAGCAATCTGTATGCCAAGCTCCTTCGGGAAACCATATGTGCCCGTGGCAAGAAGTGGGAATGCAATGGAATTACATCCATAGTCCTTCGCCAACTGTAATGCCTTCGCATAGCATGAACGAAGACACTCTTCCTCACCTTTACTTCCATCCGTCCACCAAGGCCCACTTGCATGAATGATGTACTTTGCATCAAGATCAAATGCATCCGTGATTGCTACTTCACCCGGCATCAAAAGGCCAATCTTCTTACGTGCTTCAAGAAGCTTTTTCTTTCCGGCCGCTTTATATATGGCAGAATCAACACCATCACCAACGGCAACGTTCGGATTTGCTGTATTTACTATGGCATCTGCTTTTACTTTTGTTATGTCATTTCTAATAATCTGAAAAGGCAAATCCTCACCTCCCACTTAAATCAAATAAATAATGCTTCCATCGTCATTTGATATACGCAGAAACTCTTCTGCTGTATAATGCTTTTCATCATTCTTGATAGTAAAATAGCTTTCTACATTCGCTAAATGCCCTATCTTTTCGTAAAGAGGAACAGACTTATTCCAATTACCATTCTGTTTATCCGACGTAGATAACCAACCACTTACCCTCACTGTTTCTCTTATGAAATAAAACTCCTTAAAAGTCCTTATTGTATCAATAACGGAAAGCATAAGTGTTGTGCCTATTCCATGATTGCTAATCCTTGAGGGTACTTCCAAATAACCGAATCCGGCATGATGGTCATTTTTAAATTTTTCGATGTCTATGTGAATCTCCACACTACCATTCCATAAATCGTCTCCATGAATACCACAACGTATTTCACCATCTATATGATTATTCTTATTTGTAAAAACTTCCTCTATCAAGAATTTTCCTCTTAATGACTTAATACTCTTCTTTTCATATGGATGATTAAGCAATTCCTCTATGAAATTATTATCCATTGATATTATTCCCCCTGGTCAACTTCTGGTCCATTGGGCCAAAAGTTATTTCTCTTTAAAAATCTGATTGTTTAGATCAAAATATACCCAATCTCCTTCATTGATATCTTTACTGTATAATTCTTTATCAGCAATCTCCATATCAATTTCAGATCCGTTTTCATCTCTTAATAAGACTATGTCCATAGCCACATAATCATCCGGACGCTCCTCACAACCGTAATCCGGTTCCATGATTTTCTTTACGATATACTTCAATCTAAACATCTCCTACAAATCTTTTAATTTCGTTCCGTTCTCGGTTTTCCAATCAACATTACCATTGGATGTATGTCCAAGTATTACAGCCGATGCAGCGGATGGAGCACTAAACTCATAATCCTTTTGGAATACCCCATCCTTTATCACTTCTTCTTTGATAAGAGTATTTCTCAGATTAAAATATCCTTTTCCCTGTGTCTCTAAAGACGGCACTGTATGATCGGATATTTTCGATCCGGACAGAACTGTAAAACCACCGGTGCTTACAAATCCTTTTGCATTTGCCTCCGTGCCCTTGCAATATAAGTAAACCGTATCATCCGTAGCCTTCGGAACAGGAACAAGCACCTTATATCCAAGGGTATTGATAAGAATCTTCACGTTATCAATAAACTCTTCCATTGTGGCAATCTGAGCTTCCTTCAGCACCGTGTTCTTATATGTATTCTTTGTCAGAATCGAATACCTGCCACAGTCCTTGGCAATCTCAACAAAACGATTCTCTAAATATCGGATCAAGGCTTTATTCAAGTCTCGACCAACAAAAATTACCGCCGTATTCCAGTAATACTTTTCTTTGCCGGACTGATAATCTCTAAGATGCTGAGTGAGTCTGTCTAATACATTTTCTGCCTCTCCGATATATACAGAATCTGCACCGTCATCTTCCTGGCACATAAGGAAGTAAACCCCGACACCTTTGATGTCATCCCGGTCACAACCTGTAATCTCAGTTCTTGGTATCTTAATGGCTTTTCCATTCCAATTTGATAATTCCGCTGTTGTCAAACTATCTGCTGAGCCATTTACAAGAAAGAGTTCAATAGCTTTTCCATACATCTTGTAATCCCTCCTATAAACCAATTATGATTTGTCATCATTCTTGTTTTTTCTGTATTTTCCACTCTTTATTCTTGCATCTTCAGGCTTATTGGCATCTGCTGGAATTGCCCACGAATAACCTATTCTTACTGCGCCTTCGATTCTGTTTTCCGAACATAGCACCTGTATACGCCTTTTGGATATTCCCCATTCATCCGCCATTTCTCGAATTGATTTATATTTCATGCATTCTCCACCTATATGTTGCAATTAATAGTTATTCTAATTATATTCTCAAACGCGAACAAAATCAAGCATATTCTTGGGAACAGCGTAAGTTTGTTTCGGTCTTTGAAGGATTGCAGAATAATACCCTGTCGAGAGCAGATTTAAACTATGAAAACGGTACTGTTAAGAATGTTCATTACGGTGATGTGCTGATAAAGTTTGGTGACTATATTGATGCCTCCAGAACAGATCTGCCGTATATATCCGATGATGCTAAAGCCGATAAGTTTAAGAACTCTTTTTTGCAAGATGGGGACATTATAATTGCAGATACAGCAGAGGATGATACTGTGGGTAAATGTACAGAAATACAGGGCTCCGAAGGCTTGAAACTATTGTCAGGACTTCATACGGTAGCATGTCGGCCAAAGGAAAAATATGGTCCGATGTTCCTGGGCTACTATATCAATTCTCCTGCATATCATAATCAGTTAAAGCCGCTGATGCAGGGAATAAAAGTTACATCAATTTCAAAGTCGGCACTTCAAGATACTGATATGATCATGCCAAAATCTATCGAAGAGCAGACTATGATTGGGGGGTATTTTGCAAACCTTGATAGCCTTATCACCCTTCAACAGCGGTAAGGTTACATCAATGGATTAATTTGGCGTAAAAAAACAAATGCTTGGGAACAGCGT
>JAXJUI010000003.1:0-56438 GCA_036309165.1 Agathobacter sp.
TCATTGGATACATGATTGCAAGATTGCCATATGCACTTGCACGAAATAGTGCCCGTAGCTGAACCTTAAAAATCTCAGGCCGTGTCAAACAAATACGAATTGCACGACACCCCATTGCAGGATTTTCTTCTTCATCCATTTCAAAATAATCACAGGTTTTGTCCGCACCGATATCTAAAGTTCGGATAATCACTTTTTTTCCGGCAAGTGTCTGTACTACCTGCTTGTAGATAAGAAATTGTTCTTCTTCCGTTGGAAATGTATCTCTTTCAAGATAGATGAATTCACTACGGAACAAACCAATTCCTTCTGCATCATTTTGTAATACCGTTGCAAGATCTTTGCTATCTCCAATATTAGCATATAATTTCACTTTCTGTCCATCAAGGGTCACATTTTCTTTGCCCTTTAATGTCTCCAAAAGTTCCTTTTGCTCCACATAAGTTTGACGTTTTTTCTCCATTTCCTGAAGTACATCTTCTTCTGGTTCTACATAGAATTTGCCTGATGCACCATCTACAATAGCAAACTTGCCGTCTAACGACGAAAGCACCGGTAGATTCGTTCCTACTAATGCTGGAATTCCCATAGTTCTTGCCAAAATTGCAGTATGTGAATTTAATGAGCCATGCTCAGTTACAAATGATAAGACTTTACTTTTATCCATCTGTACGGTTTCGGATGGAGCCAGGTCATCCGATACTATGATGACTGGTTCATCTTCTGTTAAGTCAACAGCGGATGTGCCATGTAGTGTTGCAAGCACTCTTTCGGAAATGTCTTTCACATCCACCGCACGACCTTTCATATACTCATCATCCATAGATGCAAACATTTCAGAAAAATTATCCCCTGTAACTGCAACCGCATATTCTGCATTGATTTGTTCCATACGAATCATATTCTCAACAGAATCATTGTAATCGTCATCTTCAAGCATCATCTGATGTACTTCAAAAATTGCAGCATTGGCCTGCCCAATTTCTCGAAGAGCCTTATCATATAATTCCTGCAATTCCTGAATTGCTTTTTCTTTTGCATTTTGGTATCTAGACACTTCTTGCTCGGTATCTTCTACTTTGTATCGTTTTACCTGTTGCTGATTTTTCTGGTAAACACGAATTTTTCCGATTGCAATTCCACCAAATACACTTTTTCCTTCAAATATCTGCATACGTTTTTCCTCTACATATTTGCTTTCATAAATTCGCTGATTGCCTGATATGCTTCTTCTTCATCGGGACCATCAAATGTAAGTGTAACTTCCATTCCACATTTTACAGCAAGTCCCATGATTCCAAATATTTTTTTACAATCACCACTTTTATCTCCTGAGATAAGCTGAATTGATGAATTAAATTTCTTTGCTTCTTTTACGAGCTCGCCAGCCGGGCGAGCATGGATCCCTTCTGAATCTGTAATAGTATATTTAAATTCTTTCATGAATTATCCCTCAACTTTCTTCTTTAAAAGTCCAAGCAATACTGTTGAAACGATTGTTCCTACTACAAGTGCTAAAACATACATAAGTGGATTTCCTACTACCATGAAAACGAAGATTCCACCATGTGGTGCCATAAGTGTACAATGACTTGCCATTGAAATTGCGCCTGCTACTGCTGAACCGATAATACATGATGGTAATACACGAAGCGGATCAGCTGCTGCGTATGGAATCGCGCCTTCTGTAATGAATGCCAAGCCCATAATAAAGTTTGTTGGTCCAGCATTTCTTTCTTCTTTTGTAAATTTATTTTTGAATAATAATGTTGAAAGTGCGATTGCACATGGTGGAGTCATACCACCAATCATAACTGCTGCCATAATATCATAGTTTCCTGCTGCAATTGCGCTTACGCCAAATACATAGGCTGCTTTGTTGAATGGTCCACCCATATCAATTGCCATCATTCCACCGAGTACTAAACCAAGTAAAATTTTGCTTGTCTGTCCCATGTTTGTAAGCATGTTATTAAGTCCTGTATTAATTCCGCCCATAACAGGTTCTACAACAAACATCATAAATAATCCAATTAGCAAAATACCAAATAGTGGATAAATCAGTACAGGAGCAATTTTTTCAATTGCGTCCGGAAGTTTTTCACATAATTTTTTGAGTAAACGAATAATAAATCCTGCTGCAAAACCTGCAACTAATGCGCCTAAGAAACCTGATTTCCCATTTGCTGCCATCATACCAGCTACAAATCCAAGTGCAAGGGCTGGTCTGTCGCCAATTACCATCGCAATAAAACCTGCAAGGATTGGAAGCATGAATCCAAATGCTGTTCCGCCAATACCCTTTAATAAAGCTGCAATTGGTGTAATGGTACCGAAGTTTCCTCTTTGATCTGCTGGAAGCGATGCCAAATCTACATTTAATCCATCGATTAAGAATGCTAATGCAATTAAGATACCACCACCAACTACGAATGGTAACATATGTGATACACCGTTCATAAGCCACGAATAAATCTGATGTCCAACCCCGCCACTCTTCTTTGTTGTCTGCGCCGGCTCTTTTGCCGATGCATCATGGTAAACTGAAACGTCTCCACTCATTGCACGGGCAAGTAACTCGTCCGCTTTACTAATTCCATCGGATACCTGACAAATGATTACTTTTTTGCCATCAAATCTTTGCATTGGAACTTGCGCATCTGCTGCAACAATAATGCAGTCAGCTTCTGCAATTTCTCTTTCTGTTAATACGTTTTTGGCTCCTCCAGAACCTCTTGTTTCCACTTTTACTGAGCACCCTTTTGCTTTTGCAGCTTTTTCAATTCCTTCTGCTGCCATATAAGTGTGCGCGATTCCTGTTGGACAAGATGTAACTGCTAAGATTTTGCAAGTTTTCTCTTCTTTGTTTTCTTCCACACTTGTTTCTCCGATTCCATTTTTCTGTGCATCTGCACGATCAATAATCGCTAAGAATTCATCAATACCTGATGCATTTAATAAGTCTTTCGTAAAATCTTCATCCATTAAAAGAACAGATAATTTGCTAAGCACATCAAGATGAATATTATCTTCTGTGTTTGGTGCTGCAATTAAAAAAATCAAATGTACCGGTTCACCATCTAACGCCTCAAAGTCTACTCCATCTTTTACAACCATTGCAGCAAGTCCTGGTTTACTTACTGCATCACATTTTCCATGTGGAATGGCAATCCCTTCTCCAATTCCTGTAGTACTTTCTTCTTCTCTTGCATATACCTGTTTGCGGTAAGCTTCTACATCATTAATCTTCCCGCTTTTTGCCATAAGCTCTACCATTTGGTCAAGTGCTTCGGACTTTGTTTTTGGATTTGCATTTAAGCAAATACTTTGTTTGTCTAACAACTCTGTGATTTTCATCTTTCACCCTCCATTTTACACGTTTCTTACTTTTTCATACACCTTCATAATTTCTTCTTTGGTTGCTAAATATTCTGAAAATGCGCTCGCACTTCCGGCCGATACCCCCATATAGAACGCATGCTCATACGATTTTGTTTCCATCCAGCCAGCAATAAAGCCAGCTACCATAGAATCCCCTGCTCCTACACCATTTTTTAATTCCCCTTTTGGTGCAGGTGTATCAAATACTTCTCCATTTTCCGCAATCATAATTGCGCCTTCTCCAGCCATAGATACCAAAACATTTCTTGCTCCATTTTCTTGTAAACGTTTGGCATAAGAGACAATTTCATTTCTCGTTTGTATCTCTACTCCAAATATTTCGCCAAGTTCATGGTTGTTTGGTTTAATTAGAAATGGATGATGTTCTAAAACATTACAAAGCAAATCTTTTGTAGCATCAACAACGATAAGAACATCCCTTTCTTCAAGCATTTTCATGATGTCTTTATAAATATCATCCGACATCGTAGAAGGAATGCTTCCTGCTAATACCAGGATATCTCCACTCCGCAATTTCTTTAGCTGTTCGAGTAACAATTCCACATGTTTGGGTTCAATGTTTGGACCATTTCCATTAATCTCTGTTCCATCAATGGATGTAAGCTTTATGTTGATTCTGGAATTTCCTTCTGGTATCTCGATAAAGTCTGATGAAATCTTCATCTCTTCTAATCGACGTACAATTTCTTTTCCGATGAATCCTGCAGTAAATCCCAGCGCTGTATTTGGAATCCCCAAATTACTTAACACCGTTGAGACATTGATTCCTTTTCCACCAGGAAGAAGTAATTCCGAACTTGTCCTATTTGTTCTTCCTAGTTGAAATTCCTCTACCGATACCATGTAATCCAATGACGGATTAAAAGTGACTGTGTAAATCATTTCCATCCCTCCATCTCTTTTATAACTGTATTATACTTTCAAACTCGGTCATAATCAATCAAACCAATTCACAAATATTCATCAATCTTTTTTGTCACTCTGCACAAAATTCGGTCGTATATTTTCTTACTCGATCATAATCAGTCATTTTAACCATACTTTTGCGCAATAAAATACCTTCTAAGCAGGACACTTCATATATTCCTGCCTAGAAGGTATTATGTACATTTTCTGATTACTTACACTTGATAATGTGAAATATTATCACGAAGAACAATCGCCTGGCCATCTAACTCTTCGCTTGCTGCCGCGCTTTGCTCTGCCATTGCAGCTGTTTGTTCAACTGTTTTACTAATTCCCTCTAATCGTTTACTAATCTGAGAAACTTTTTCATTTTGTGACATTGTAGTTTCTGCAATCTTTGTTACTTCACTATCAATGGTTGCTGTTTGTGTTACTACCTGTGCCAGATACTCTGATGTTTCTTCCCCAATTCTAATACCTGTTTCAACTGATTTTTGTGTTTCCTGAATCAAATAGTACGCATTAACAGATGCATCATTTGATTGCGTTGCAAGTATACGAATTTCATCGGCTACAACTCCAAATCCAAGTCCAGCATCACCAGCTTTAGAAGCTTCTACCATTGCATTTAGTGCAAGTATATTTGTCTGTTTTGCAATTCCTTCAATCTGTCCGCTGATTCCTTCAATAGCATTTGCCGCATGATTAATATCCGCAAGCGCCTGACATAGTTCTTCCATTTTTGCTTTGCTAATTGTTACTAATTCAGATGCATTTGCACTTTCCTGTTTCGCCTGCTCTGCAAATTCTGCTGATTCTGCCAACTGTTTTGTAATCTCAATAATACTGTTGTCAATTTCCAATACCAGATTGCTTGCACTGCTTGCCGAACTTGCTAGCTGTGCAGATGCGCTTGATACGCTCTGAGATCCTACCGATAATTCTTTTGTTACACACCCAATTTCTGTAAAGGATTCTCTTAATGCGTGTTGAATCTTTATCAATGATTCCTGTAATTTCTTAAAATCACCTTCGAAAACAATGCTTCCACTATCCCTTAAGTCTCCGTTTGCCATATCTGAAAGGATACGATCCACTTCATCAATGTAGGTTCGAAGATTTGTACAAGTCACTTGTAAAGCATTACATACAATCCCAACTTCATCCCTCTTTTTACTATACTTTGCAAGATACTGATCAGCAGAAAGATTCATGTTTCCAAGCATTGTAATCGCTTTACTGATAAGACCTAATTTTTTGCTTAATCCCGAAAGAATAATCAGTAATAAAACAATAACCGCAACTGTAACAATCACACAGTTAATAGACGTTACGTTCTTGATTCTATCTAATGAATTGTAAACATTTGCATGCGTATCACGGATGGCAAATACCCAGTCTCTTTCTGGAAGATACTGATAAACAACCACCTGCTCTACTCCATTTTCATCGACATATGAGTAAAGTCCGTTTTCTTCTGCACCTTCTTCTTTCACCATATCGATAATCGCAAGATAACCAGCATCCTCTGTTACAGTGCAAAGCATTTCTTCATTTTCGTGATATAAGTACTCTCCCGTTTTTGCATTGATAAACACGTACTGACTATCCGGAAGCCCTTGCACTTCTAATGACAAAAGCGAATCCATAAGTTCATTTGCAAGAACAGCTGCTCCAACGAATCCAATACAACGATTTCCATCATAAATTGGATAATACATGGAAATGCACATATTTCCTGTTGTTGGAGATTTTAAAATTCCTGTATTTGACAATTGCTGTTTTGAAAGAATTTCCTCCTGCAATTGTTTTAGTCCCTCATCTTTTCTTGTTGTAATACCGACAACTGATTCTGTCGTATGTGTCAACACTAATGTCTCTGGGGTTGCAATGTATAATCCTTCAAACACACCCTTTACGTTTGCAAAATCCACCGTATACTGTTGCGCCCTTCTTGTAAAATCTGGTGATGATGGATCTTTTAGCAAATTTTTTACCTCATCACTTTGTCCGAACGCAACTAGATACTCTTCTGCTGACTGTACATAATTATTAATAATATACCCTCTCGTATGTACAGCATCCTTCATCTGACCCTCAATCATTCCCCCAACTGTTTTTTCAGATGTATTACTTACCTGTGCCCACAAGCAAAAAAATCCTAAAAACATAACCAAAAGTGTCGACAAGGTAACTTTGGTTGCAATTTTCATATTCTTCATTTAACCTTCTCCTTTGCATAAACACGTAAAAACCTACTCCTATATTATCACATATCGTCTAAAAATATCAGTACTTTTCTCCCTTTTTTTAATTATTTACCTACAGAACCTGCCACCGGCAGCTTCCTTCGGATGCCGGGCGACACAAAAGGACAAAACTCCGTTTTAACATACAGAATTTTGTCCTTTTTCATATCATTTACATATTTATGTATTAGCCTTCAAGGTTTTGGATAATATACTGATTTTTTCCTCTTTGTTTTACTTCATAGAGGACTCTGTCTGCAACCTTATACATTGCCGCAAAGCTTACTTTTCCATAATTTCTTTCATCGACCGTAATCGCCCCCGCAGAAAGACTTGTATATTTCTCATAACCATGAGAACTTAATAATTTTTGATAATCTTCCATCATCTTTTGAATCATCGGACCAAGAACTTTTTCATCTGTTTCGTTTTTGATAAAGAATGAAAATTCGTCTCCTCCCATTCGACAAGCTAGAATTTGCTGTTCTGTATAACCTTTTAATATATCTGCAAACAGATTTAATACATCATCGCCGACCTGGTGTCCATACTGATCATTTACCTTTTTGAAATCATCCATATCGATCATTACAAACGTACCACGATCATTCCATCTAAGATATTTTTCAATAAGATCTTGATAATGAATACGGTTATATAACTTTGTAAGCGGATCTTTCGTTGCTATTTCTCTTACTCTTTCCATCGATTCATAATGTTCTGTTGCATCATGAATCCAAAGCATTTTCCCTTGCTCGACTCCACTATCTTTAAGCGGTTCTAATACAAATTCATAAACTCTTTCATTCAAGGTCAGTGCTTTTGTTTTTCCTGCCAAAATTACACCTAATAACTCATGTGCTCTTAGGTCAATATCATGTGGCACATCACCAAAAAGTTCATCTATCTTTTTGTTATGATATAAAATATGGTAATCCGTTCCAATGACAAGAATTCCTTCGTTCCCGTGATCGAGTACATTCTCACCAGCTAATGTTACAGTATCTAAGAATCCATATTTTACCAATACAAAGTAGAGTAAAATACCACACGCCGCAATGCCAAGTCCTGGAATTTCGTATCCACCTGTCAATCCGGAAAGCTTAATTGGATATGGAATCCATACACAAAAAATAGCAATAATAGTATATATAACACGTTTTCTATCTAATCGATTTCCTACAACATAAGTATAAATACAAATTCCTATCGCAAATGCTGAAAGGCAAGCAATATAAACAAGAGTTAGGTAAAATCCCGGTCCATAAATCAGAACAGGTCTCGGAAAAGCTCCTGTCAAATCAACACGAATCTGTTTATAAAAAAATCTATTTCTCCGTGTCGTAAATAAACCAAATAGAATTAGAATTCCAATTACCCCTTGAACTGCATAGACTGCAAACGGTATCTTGATTTTGCAAAGAGCACTTAAAAAATAGGTTAATCCAACAAAACACATAACCTCTCCAAAATACTGTACCATGATTGCAATATGGAACATACTCACCGAAGAAGAAACAATTTCCATAATAAATCCAAATACATAAACCGAACTTGAAATTAGGAATATAATAATTGCAATCTGGCCTCTTGATGGTCTACAGCATGAAGCAAACACAATTACTATACAGCAAATAATGAGTGCTATTATGTGTCCATACAAATCTATCTTAAAAGCTGAAACTTCTGCTCCTATCAACCACTTAATCCCTACAAGGAACAGAAAATGCAACGGATAAAAGAAATAGAAAAAGTAACGATTTACTGCCACTTTTCCCTTTTCTCCGTTGTAACAATGTAAAAGTGGAAATGCCAGCATAAAACCTAATAGATAAAATTTATCCCACCAAACCCAATCGTAATGAGAAAAATGGTAAACACTGTTTAGTGCAATTGCAACTGCAAGAAAAGCTACTACTAGCACATTCACAATCGCAAACCACTTTACCTGTTGCTTAAATGTTTTTCCAAAATAGAAAATAATGATAAATAGAATCGGAGCAATTGGCCATCCCCCAACCAGCATGGAAACGCCAAAAATTGCTACCATTCCAACGACTTTTTGCCACTTTTTCTTTGCTCTATCTAAAAGTGTAATCGCAAGCAGACCGCCTAATAAATCAAAAATGATATTTTGACGATATCCATATTCATCATGGAAAAATAAATAAAATGGAATGATTGATAGCACCCCAAAGGTAATCATTCGATCAATATATCGTTTTATATCTTTTGTATTTCGATAACCTTCTGCTACAAAGTAGCACATAATCGGAATAGCTAAGCGTCCGCAGACATGCATAAATTGTCCCAGTGGCGAATAAAAATCCACAAAAGCCCACGCTATATGATCGATTACCATTGAGATAATCGCAATTAATTTTAATTGTTCTCGATTTAGTTTCACTGTTATATCTCCCCAAATTTCACCCGAACTATAAATGTTCTGCGCGCACATAAATTCCAAGCGTAGATAACTAAGAAATTATATCACAAAACATTGGATTTGTGTTGTATTATCTTTTTATTTCATTTCAATCCAATTTTTGTGCAAGTTTTTCTTCTTTTATAGTTATGTCAGAGAACTGTTGAGAATTTTCTTAATTGATGATACAATAATGTCATAGTATATGTACGGTTTAACATATTAGAATACAAGTGGAGAGGGAGATGTAGAAACTATGAAACAAAAAACAAGAAAAATGAATGTTCGTACCAAAATATTGGTGCCTGCAATTGTATTCATTATTTTAATATGTGTTTTGCAGGGATTTTTTGCATACCGCAGTATTAATGAAGGTATGGTTCAAATGGGTGTTGAACAGGCAAAAATGGCCGCGCAGATAGCTGCTGACGGAGCGAATTCGATATATATAAGTGAATTTGGCCCTGATTGTGAAACAACCGCACAATATCAGACCGTTTTGACTAGTCTACGTAATGTACAGCAGAAATATAATATCGAGTATTTGTATCTGTTGTATACGGATGGTAATAAAGTTTATTACATGATGGATACCGACACCTCTGAACTTCAGGCACATTATGGGCAGGAATTTGAAAAGTCCTATGAACAACTGGCAACTGCTTTTGGTGGAGAAGAAATAGCACAGGAATATATTGACCGCACAGAATATGGAAATCTGATATCAGTATACCGACCAATTACAAATAGCAGTGGTGAAGTAGTTGCTGTGATTGGAAGTGATTTCAACGCAAATAATATCATAAGCAAGCTGAATGAGTGTACAAGAAACGTTATTGTAGTGGCAATTATCTGCCTGATTATATCAGTTGCATTAATGGGTATAACCGTTGAAAGTATTTGCAAAAATCTTCGGACAGTCAATCAGAAGGTTTATGATTTAGTACATAGCGAGGGAGATTTGACACAGAAACTGAATATTCATACCGGTGATGAATTAGAATTAATTGCGGAGAATATCAATAAGCTATTGGAGCATATTCGAGGCATTATGTTTAATATTTCAAATAATTCCGTGCAGTTGACCGATTCTTCAAAAAAGGTGGTGGGTAATCTGAGTAGTGCAGAGATGAATGTTACTGATGTATCTGCCACAATGGAAGAAATGAGTGCTGCAATGGAAGAAACAAGTGCTTCCTTAAATCAGGTAAATTCATCAATTATTTCTGTGTATGATGCTGTGGAATCTATATTCCAGAGCGCAGATGAAGGAAAGTCAGCTGCAGATGAAGTTATGACTAAGGCTGCAGATATTTATGAAAAAGCCGTTTCAGAGCAGGAGCATGCGCGTGAACTTGCACAAGAAATGGCAAATGCTGTAAACGAAAAGATTGAAAAATCAAAGGCAGTTGAGGAAATTACAACCTTGACCACAAATATTATTAGTATAACGGAACAGACAAATCTCCTTTCTTTGAATGCGAGCATTGAAGCTGCAAGGGCTGGAGAAGCAGGTCGTGGATTTGCGGTAGTAGCAGATGAAATCGGTAAGCTTGCAGCTAATTCAGCAGAAACAGCCGCCCAGATTCAAAGGGTAAGTGTAGAGGTTGTCGATGCCGTAAATGATCTTGCAAAAAAAGCGGAAGAAATGCTTACCTTTATGGATGAAACTGCAATGGCAGGTTATGAAAAACTCTTAGAAACTAGTGGAAGCTATCGAAGTGATGTTGGTGATATGAACCAGATGATGGAGCGTTTTGCAAACGAAAGCGAACAGATTAGGGATAGTATTGATCAGATTAAAGAGGCAGTTTCAGCAGTCAGCATTGCAGTTGAGGAAAGTGCGCAAGGTGTTACAAATGTTACAGAAATGTCCGTTGATTTAACAACCAGTATGGGCGATATCGGAAATGAAGCAAGTTCTAATATGGATATAGCCAATCAGCTAAATGCCGAGGTTGGTAAATTTAAGTTAGAATAAAAACAAAATAGAAACTAAAACAAAAGGTTAGAGGGGCAGTAATACTGCCCCTCTAACCTTTATAATCAGTCGTCACATTCCATCACAATTACTTCACAGCTTTCTAACATAAATTTCTGCTCTGGCTTTTTAGTCCTGTTTTGATTTGATAAAATAACACGCTTAACAGGATATTCCAATTTCAACTCGGATACCTCTTTTCCAAAGTTGGCTACTACCAAAATGCGCTGTTTTCCATCCTCTCGGTAATATGCCATAATATTTTCTGTATCCTTATACACAGGAATAAATTTTCCATATGTAAATACTTCTTTGTATTCAACTGATTTTCGCACTGCCACCAGTCTACGGTAATAGTTGAGCACCGAATCTACATCCTTTTCCTGACTTTCCACATTAATCTCTTTATAATTAGAATTTACCTTCAGCCAAGGCGTTCCCGTAGTAAAGCCTGCATTATCCTGAGCGCTCCACTGTACTGGAGTTCTTGCATTGTCACGGCTCATCCTACAACAGGCCTCTAGTGCCTCCTCGTTAGACAGACCTGCTTCTCTTGCAAGATTATATTGATCCTTTGTGCTGATATCATCATATTCCTCAATGCTGTTCCACACGGCATTCTGCATTCCAATTTCCTGTCCCTGATAGATAAATGGAATTCCGCGGAGCAGGAGACTTACTGTTCCAAGCATTTTTGTACCGGCAAAATTCTGGGCATATTCTGGCAAAAACCTTGATACGCCACGAGGCTCGTCATGGTTTTCAATAATGTTTGCTTCGAATCCGCACGCTTGCACTTCAAGCTGGGTGTTGATCACAGTTTCCCTCCACTTCTTGAAATCATTCTGTGGTGCATCATACCAGCCATGTCCTCCCATGCTGAGGGAATGTGCGCTGAAGTCAAAAATGGTGGAAAAGTGTCCATCTTCACCAATAAACTCGGCAAGTTCTCCGTCCCTCATGTTAAATACCTCAGCAACCGTAAACGCGTCATATTTCTCAAATGTATGCTTCTTTAAATCCTCCAGATATTCTCCTACGCCATCCACGCTTTCGACCATCTTCCAACATCCTGCCAGTCCATCTGTTCCATCAGGCTCAAGATCAGGAAAGTCCAGATTTTTTTTGATGTTGATAATGGCATCAATGCGAAAACCCGCAAGTCCTTTTTCCAGCCACCAGTTTACCATCTTGTAAAGCTCCTGTCTCAGCTTTGGATTTTCCCAGTTTAAATCCGGTTGCTCCTTTGCAAACATGTGAAGATAGTATTTGTCAGTTCCTGGCACGGGTTCCCAACAACTACCACCAAAATAGGAGCGATAATTACTTGGAGGATTTCCATTCTTTCCTTTTTTGAAATAGAAATAATCTGCATACTCTCCTTCCGGATCGGCAAGTGCCCTCTGAAACCATACATGCTGGTCAGAGCAGTGGTTAATCACCAAATCCATGATAATGTACATGTCACGCTTTTTTGCCTCCGCCAGCAATTCATCAAATTCTTCCATCGTTCCAAATTCTTCGGCGATTGCATAGTAATCTGAAATGTCATAACCCTGATCTACAAAGGGTGACTTGTAGATTGGAGAAAGCCAGATAATATCAATTCCTAATGCCTTTAAATAATCCAGCTTCGAAATAATCCCTCTTAAATCACCGATACCGTCTCCGTTACTGTCCAAAAAACTCTTTGGATAAATTTGATATGCAACCTTGTCATGCCACCACTTTCTATTCATTGCTCCTTCTTCCTTTCACATATTGCTATCATTGAAATTTTTTCTGCTATGTATTATACTGCTATTGTATATTACTAAACTTGACTTTTCTTGCAATATTTTTTCATTACATAACACAATCCTGCTTTTATAATTTTGAAAAAAGGAGAACTATATGAAAAAGCTGCATTCCCTTTCTTTGGAACAAAAAGAAAATGCAAAACACGGAGAAACATTTTTCCCCGTGCAAAAATATATTACCAGACTTGCATCGGATTACCCAGTTGTCACGACGCATTGGCATGAAGAAGCGGAACTTACTCTAATTACCAAGGGTAACTGCCTCTACCAAATTGATCTAATTGATTATGAAGTAAAAGAAGGGGATATTTTATTTGTTCCACCTTTATTTCTTCACTCTATCTCCCTCGGATCAAGTGAAGAAATTTTTTCCGAAACCTATGTATTTCATTTGAACTTTTTAGGTGGAAATTCGACAGACATCTGCTCAACACGTTATCTTGCACCAATGATGAATCAGGAATTTTCCATACCGTACCTGATTACACCAGAGCACCCTGCCTATGCTTCCCTTAGAAAAATAATTAATCAGATTACCTCATTGTATGATGAGGCTATAATTGGATATGAGCTTGCTCTAAAATCCCTATTCTTGCAAGCGTTATTTTTGTTGCTTCAATATAGCAAAAAAAATACTTCTTTTGAAACTGGAACCCCCTCTGACAAGCTAAAAAATGTACTTGATTATATCGAAATGCACTTTGCAGAACCGATTTCTGTTTCAGAACTGGCAAAGCTTATCTTCTATAGTGACTATCATTTTATGCGCTTTTTTAAGAAGCACATGAACATGACCTGTGTGGAATATATCAACAATCTGCGGTTGGAAAAGTCGGTAGAACTATTCGAACAGGGAAACACCTCTATTTTGGATGTTTCCCTGTCCGTAGGTTTCCACAACCTTTCATATTTTCATAGAGCATTTAAGAAAAAATACCATATGACACCGCTCTCTTTTATCAAAGGTTTAAAGGAATGTTAAATTTCGTTTTTTCTTCTGTATAACATCATAATGCCAATCGTTCCCATGCCAAGAAACATCACTATGAACCAGAACCAGTTATCATTTACGTCACCCGTCTGCGGTGCGGATGGTTTTGAAGTTTCCGTATTTGTTGTATTATTCGGATTTTCAATCGTTGTAGCATCCTTATATGCAAGTGCATATGAACTAAACTGATTTGTCTCAAATGTGAATGTATAAGTTTCCGCGTCGTATGTACCAGTAATTACAGTTGGAACACCTTCATGTACACGAATCATCTCATATATTCTTCCATCTTTCCGAAGTTCCTCAGGAACTACAAAACTAATTTTAATGTTTCCGTTTAAGTTTGCAACTCTTGTTGCATCTTCATTTCCAACTTTTTTGAATACGGATACATCTAAAAATGCTCCAACCGTGTAATCTTCAACTACACTGTTAATTTTCTCTTTATCTTCTGCTGGCATTGTAGCTGATGCATCTACAATCTCAAGCCAAACATTAACACCTTGCGCTTTTTCCTCTGCTGTAACATTTACAAGTGTTTCTAATTCAGTCGCATTTTTAATTGCTGCACTAAACGGATTCGTTTCCGTTGGTGCTTCAGTTGAACCTGTGATATCGATAACACTTCCCGTTTCTGGCTTAACACTTTCGTATTTTCCCTCACTCGTTTTAAGCCTTACATATTCTGTCTCTGCATCTTTGAGTATCTGAAGCTGTTCTCTTGTTACTTTTTCCTTCTGTTCTGTCGTAAGTTCATCATATGCTGTTCTAGCAGCATCAATCTTTATCTTACATGCTTCTGTATATGTTACGGTTCCTATTGCATTGATTTTCTCAACAACAGCATTCACTGCTTCTTTATCTGCTTTCAACTTATCTGCCAATTCCGCTGCTACCTTCTTATCCGAATCAACATATTTACATACAGAACAAGTAAATCTTGCATCTCCAGCAGTTCCATAAGAATGAGCTTCCTTACCACTTACTTCACTAGTATGTTCGCATGTTGCTGCATGCCAATGATAGGTAGCATCCTTGCTCCATCCCTCAGCATAGCTATGCGTGTGAGGTGCAACAATTACAAAATCCCATGTTGCTGTCTTATCACCCACTGTGATTTTAGCTGTATATGTACCAGCCTCTGTTGGTGCATTTTCGCTTTCTCCATATGACGTTGGTGCTTTTCCAACATATTTAATTGTTGGTGTTGTTAATTCAGCAGCTTCCCACGCATCCTTTCCTGTCAAAGAAAATCCTACGGTCTGCCCATAATCCCAACCTGTGGTACCATCTGAATAGGTTGGTGAAATTGCTGAAAGGGTTAATTTCAATGCCGTCGCTTCCGTATCATGACCACAGTTTTCATAAGTACATCCATTTTGTGATCCAAGGCATTTTGCAGCAATCCCATCTGCATTTGCTGTATATTCCCAAGAATGCTCAGCATACTCCTTCACATCCCCTTTCGAATCTTCATACACAACAGCACCGGAAGTTTTTATAGTTATTTTCCCAAGATAGGCATCTGGATATATGTCTGTATCCGTAAATGCATGCGGGCAACTCCAATACTCATCACACGCCTCAGACGCCGTTCTCGTTGTCCACAAATAGAAATAATAATCTTGTCCTGCTTCAAGACAAGTATTCTCTGGCAACTGTACGGCAGCATCAACCTGCATATAATCTTTGCCAAAAGCATTAAATCCTGTTACACTTAATGCTTTTATTCCATAAATTGTCTTCAACGAACCCTCGCTATCATTAGATAAAAGAGCTTCCTTGGAAACCTCATGCTTTCCCATTGTATAATTTTTCAAATCCCCTGTAGTATCAAATTTTGAACACTGAACTCCAACATAACAATAACAAGTTGTCCATTTAGAAGCTGCACTTGGTAAATCAAACTGCACTCTCAAAGAGCTAATATTTGTTCCTTCATAAACAAAATCACTTAACTTTGTGTTGCTAACATCCCATGCATATACGGTCATACGATTCACCTGTATAAGCGTAATCACCATTACCAACGAAAGAACTACACTAAGAAGTCTCTTTAGTTTCCTCTTTTTTACTGTTTTTTCTTTCATGAAAATCCCCCCTTGTATTTCCACTTATTGTATAGACTTATAGTACCATTTACCCATCTTTTTGTAAATAATTTAATCGTACAAAATACCCGCAAATCCATTTGTTTCTAGTTCGTGTGCAATCAGAAAATTATTCCTCAAAATGATTTACTGCTGCCAAAAATGCATCCACCACTACTGGATCAAAATGTATTCCTGATTCCTCCTTAATAATCGCATATGCCTTTTCAAGCGGCATCGCACTTTTATAACAACGTTTTGAAGTCAATACATCAAATACGTCGGCCACTGCCATAATTCTTGCACATAGTGGTATTTCATTTCCACTTATGCCATATGGATATCCTTTTCCATTCCACCACTCGTGATGATATGCTGCCATTTCACGCGCCGTATTCAAATAGCCAAACTCACCTAGCTCCTCCTTTGCATGTACTAGTAGTTCCTCACCTGCTGTAGTGTGTGTTTTCATGATATCAAATTCGTCATCCGTCAATTTTCCTGGTTTATTCAACACCGCATCAGGTATATGAATTTTCCCAATATGAAGACGAAAACAGTACAATTGACATACTCAGTATTGGAATTACAAGACCATTTGCAATACCTGCAATAGGAATAACTAGAAAGAAACGAGTGCCAACAACACACTTGCTAGAAAAATAATCGTTGCTATTTTGTTTCCAAACCGTATTCAAGAAACACATACCTCTTTATACAAAAGAGACATATTATCTGGCCTAATAAATCTGCATAAAATATCATATGACTTAACATAATTTTTTTCCTCTGTAACTATGTATACATAGCACAACTACGGTACAAAGAAAGCAATGTTTTGAACTTCAAACACGTATTCCATTTTACCTATTACATGGAGCGTCGTGATGGGTATATACATTTTTTCTTTTATAAAATACCCAAGTTCCCAGCTTAATACTCTGGAAAACCGCTAGTTTTCCATGTTTTTTCTGTTCTGTCGGCTCTTACTTGGGTATATATGTAATAATTTCCGAAAAATACCCTTAGCGAGATTCCCGCCAGGGTATTTTCCTACCATTTTTCTGTATATACCATTTTCGCGCCGTTTTCCTTGCACACAACCCAGAATATGGGTATATGCAAAGATTTTTTTCAAAAATACCCATGTCATACTTCTTCTTGAGGCTCAGCCTACGCTTTGCTTGAATTCACCAAGAGGGCACATGTCTCTGCGGTTCGCTGTTTCCACTCTGTCTTCGCACTTTGTGCTCGCCAATCGTGGACAGCTATCGCATGGTCCTCGCATCCGCTATATTCTTTAACAAGGAGGTTCTGCTCTCACTTTGTTCGCCAGAACAACTGTGTCTCTAAGCTCAAACTACGCTTTTGCTTGTTCTCGCTAAGAGTACACATGTTTCAACATGCATGGTATGCGCAAACTGGTCTACTGGACGGACTTTTTCTAAATGGTATCCACCATCTACAAGAATACGCAAATCTCTTGCTAAGGTCGCTGAATCACAGCTTACGTATACAATTCGTTCTGGTTTCATTTTTAGCATGGTTTCGAGACATTTTTCATCGCAACCCTTTCGAGGTGGATCTACTACAATAACATCCGGTGTTAACATTTCTTTTGGAGCGTCCGGATTTTTGGATACTTTTTCATAAAATTCCGGTAATACTTCTTCTGCTTTTCCTACAAAAAATTCTGCATTTTCGATTCCATTGATCTTTGCGTTATTCTTTGCGTCTTCGATTGCCTGTGGAACGATTTCTACACCGTAGACCTTTTTCGCTTTTCTTGAAAGAAAAAGTGAAATAGTTCCGATTCCACAGTATAAATCCCAAACAGTTTCCTTTCCTGTAAGGCCTGCATATTCAAGTGCCAGGCTATACAGTTTTTCGGTTTGGATAGGATTTACCTGATAAAATGATTGCGGAGAAATCTGATATTTAGTCGCCACATCTGTAAGGGCAAATTCGTCTTTATTTTCTCCTGTGAAACAATCTCGTAAATGAATATAATCCGTAATATATGGTTTCCCCCAGATACATTCTGTAACTTTTCCCAAAATCACATTGGTATTTTCCGTGTTTTGATTTATAGAAATGGAGGTCATTCCCTCCATCTTTTCTAATTTTCCAATCAACTTGTCCGCTTTTGGAAGCTTCTTTCCATTAATAACCAGACATACCATGATTTCTTTTGTCGTAAATCCATATCGGATGAGCACATGACGAACAAGCCCCTTCCCAGTTTTTTCATCGTAGGAAGTAACTTTGTTTTCTTTCATGTATGCTTTGATGGCTTCCAAAATCGGTTGGTTTTCTTCGACTCCTAAATAACAATCTTTGATTGGAATAATCGAGTGCGTACGAGATGCATAAAATCCTGTAATAATCTCCCCATTTTTATCTACTCCAACTGGAAATTGCGCCTTGTTACGATAACGATATGGATTCTCCATTCCTACAACTGGTTCCATAACTTGTGACACTTCTTCTTCTGAAAAATGTCCTAAGCGTACTAAATTATTTCGTACCTTTTGTGACTTATATTCAAGCTGTTTTTCATAAGAAAGAGCCTGAATCTGGCAACCTCCACATCTTCTGTGTTCTGCACATTGGGGTATGACACGAAAGGCGGAAGATTCTAATATTTCTTCCACCCTTGCGTATCCATAATTTTTCTTTAGTTTTGTTGCACGTGCCTTTATTACATCTCCGATTAATGCATCTTTTACAAAGAAGGTCATACCATCATATTTTCCAATTCCTTCTCCATCTACGCCCATGTCGGTGATTGTTAATTCAAATAAATCGTTTTTTTGCATACTTATTTACTCGTTCTACGGAAATTACTTTCTAATAATCGGTTGTATCCCTGCCATTCCAAATTGTTTTCTGGAACTGTTGCAAGCATTTCTTTTACTGTTTCCATTTTTGCATCAATATTATCTGCAAAACTAAGCGCTACTGCTTCAATAATTGCTGGCTTTTTTGGAGAACCAAATTCCAACTCTCCATGATGTGCCAAAATACAGTGCTTTAATTCATTAGCAAGAACCACTGGAAATCCTTCGATTTGACGAATTTCCTCTCCTACCCATTCTGCTCCAATCATAATATGTCCAAGCAACTGTCCTGCATCCGTATAATCATTTTCCGGGAATGTAGATAATTCCTGCAATTTTCCAATATCGTGGAACATGGATGCTGTGAGCAATAAATCACGGTTTAAGATTGGATATGTCTTTGCAAAATAGTCACAGTTTTTTGTTACGTTTAATGTATGTTCTAAAAGTCCACCTACAAATCCATGATGTACACTTTTGGCTGCTGAGTGAAATTTGAATCTCTTTTCAAATTCTTTGTTATCAAAAAATCTTTTTAACAATACACTTAAATGTGGATTCTTTATCGACGCAATGAGTGTCATTAATTCGTCATACATCTCATCTACATCACGTTCACTTACTGGAAGATAATCCTTTGGATCATATTCCCCTTCCTGTACTTTTCTTGCTCTTTTAATGGATAACTGTAAATTTCCCTGAAAACTTGTGATATCTCCTGTTACATCTACATAATCCATAGCATCAAATTCTTCAATGCCAACAGATCCCACATCCCAAATCTTTGCATCAAGAGTTCCTGTTTTATCCTGAAGAATTAAGTTTTCGTACGGTTTTCCTGCTTTTGTAAGGGCTGTCTGTTTATGTTTTACTAAGTAAATTTCACTAATGCGTTCTCCTTCACGGAGCTGATTGATGTATTTCATTCCTATACTGCCTCCAAATTTAGTTTGATAAAACGCCCACTTCTACATCAAATTCCATTTCTTTGTAGCCGTTTCCAACTTGTCTTTTTGCCTTAATTTCATAGGTCTCTCCTGGAGTCAATCCAAGTAACTGCCCACTATATCCTACGGCTGTAGACACTTTTGTTCCATTGATTTCTGTGATAACATCTCCGCTTTGCAATCCTGCAAACATTGCTGGCGAATCCATCGTCACTTCTTTAATATATACGCCTCTTGGAAGGTCATATTCCTCTTCTATCTTATCCGTTACCGTAGAAACCTGTAATCCTAAATATGGTACAGAATCGCCCGCCACCATCAAATCAATGATTGGCTTTAAATTGTTGATTGCTACTGCCGTCAGTGTTTTAGAACCTTCACCTTGTCCATAGTCCTGCATTACAAATCCAATTACTTCTCCATCTACGTTAATTAAGATTCCACTTCCGTCTTCATCCCCTACAATATTGGTAGTAAAAATCTTAAAATTATGGTCTTCGGTAGAAATTTCATTATTTGTAGATGTAACATTTCCCGGCAAAATAGAATAATTGGTTCCTAGCGGACTTCCAAGCGCAATAACCAAAGTTCCTCTGGTTACAGATACTGAATTCCCCACTGTTGCGACTTTTGCATTAGCAAGTGTTGTCTCACTTAATCCTGATTTAACAACGCTAAGCACTGCGAGTCCTGTATTGCCATCCACCTGCTCCACAAAGGCTTCTTGTCTGTCTTCGTTGTAGAATGACACACTAAGCTGCATGGCACCTTTGATATATTTATTCTCTGTCAAAATGTAATATTTTGTTGTGCTTTCTGAAATAATAACACCAGAACCTAAGCTTTCTTTTTCATATGAATTGTTAAACCAATCTGTATCATTTACTACTTTTGTAATTGATACAATTGATTTATTTGCTGTATTTCCAATCAGGTATAACTGATTCTGCAAATCCTGATAATTTCCAATTGTCAAATCTTCTGTTACGTTTCCTTCTTCAGGTACAACCGGATTTTCTTCTTCCGTTTCCGTCTCATCCATTGGAAGATTCGTTTGTGTTTCTTCTGCTTCTTTTTCTGCCACCGTAAGCTTTTCTTTTAAAAGTGGCGCTGCCAAAAGAAGAACCAGACAAAATGCCATTGCAAATACAATTCCACACAATCCGGAAACCACTAGTTTATTCCAAAGTTTTTTCTTATTGATTGGTTTTTCTTTTATCTTTTCACGAATAAATTCGCTATTCTTTGTTTCCATTTTTTGCCTCGATATTTTCTAATTTCGACGTAATACATCAAACTATATTATAGTTTGAAACATGTGGACGTGCAACCATTTTTACCTTTTATAAACAGCGAAAATACTGTATAATAAGAATACATTTTTATAACGAAACAAATTAAGAAGGATTTATTATGAACACAAAAGTTTTTCAGACTTTAGAATTCGATAAAATACGCGAACAATTAGCAAGCTATGCAGCCTGTGAAGAGACGAAAAAACGTTGCCTTTGTCTTGTTCCAATTACAGACATTTCTAAGATTAATCATTTACAGGAGACTACTGCAGATGCATTAAGCCGTCTCTATAAAAAGAGCGGACTTTCGTTTACAGGACTTCATAATGTAAATGCATCATTGAAACGTCTTGAAATCGGTGGATTTTTAAACACAACCGAACTTCTTTACATCTGTTCTTTGCTTGAAGTTGCCAAACGCGCCAAAGCATACAATCGTAGCGAACGCCAAGAAGAGATAACAGATTCTTTATCTCCATTCTTTCAAGAAATTGAGCCGCTTACTCCTCTTCATGAAGAAATCAAACGTTGCGTGATTTCTGAGGATGAAATCGCGGATGATGCAAGTTCTACACTTGCCAAAATTCGTAAGTCCATACGTGGGATGAATGACAAAATTCATGCACAGCTTACTTCACTTATGAATAACACAACTACTCGTTCGTATTTACAGGATGCTGTTATTACCATGAGAGATGGCAGATATTGTCTTCCTGTTAAGGCAGATTCAAAATCAAATGTTCCCGGTATGGTTCATGACCAGTCTTCCACTGGTTCGACTCTTTTTATTGAGCCTATGGCAGTTGTAAACTTAAACAACGAGTTAAAAGAACTCTTTATTAAAGAGCAGGAAGAAATCAACGTTATCCTTGCAAACTTAAGCAACGAAGTAAACAATTATGCAACTGAAATTGCAACAGATTTTGAAATTCTATCCGAACTTGATTTTATCTTTGCTAAAGCAACTCTTGCTAAAGCATACGACGGTATGGCTCCAACTTTTAATGAAAAAGGCTATATCAACATCCGCAAAGGACGTCACCCTCTCCTTGATCCAAAGAAAGTGGTCCCAATTGATGTTCGCCTCGGCGGAGAGGATTATAAACAATTAATTGTTACCGGACCAAATACGGGAGGAAAAACTGTTTCTCTTAAAACTGTTGGTCTTCTTACTCTTATGGGGCAGTCTGGTCTTCATATTCCTGCCGGAGATCGTTCCGAGCTTGCAATTTTCCACGAGATTTTTGCAGATATTGGGGATGAACAAAGTATTGAGCAAAGCCTTAGTACCTTCTCTTCTCACATGGTAAACATCGTAAAAATCCTAGATCAGGCAGATGATCGCAGTTTATGTTTATTTGATGAGCTTTGTGCAGGAACGGATCCAACCGAAGGGGCTATGCTTGCGATTTCAATTTTGAACAAACTTCATCTATATGGCGCTATTACAATGGCTACCACACATTATAGTGAGTTAAAAGTTTATGCGCTGACCACAGATGGTGTCGAAAACGCCTGCTGTGAATTTGATGTAGAAACACTTAGCCCAACCTATCGTCTTTTGATTGGTATTCCTGGAAAGAGTAACGCCTTTGCGATTTCTGGTAAACTTGGCTTAAGTGAGTCCATCATCGAAGATGCCAAGACTCGTATGAATAAAAAGGATGTGGATTTTGAAGACCTTCTTGGCAACTTGGAAGCAAGCCGTATTACGATTGAAAAAGAACAGCATGAAATTGAAAAATACAAAGCTGAAATCGAAGACTTGAAGAAAAAGATGGAGTCCAAACACGAACGTTTAGATCAGAGTCGCGACAAGATTCTTCGAGATGCGAACGAAGAAGCACGTAAGATTCTTCAGGAAGCAAAAGACTTAGCAGATGAGACGATTCGAAACTTCAACAAATATGGTCAGGGGCAAGCGCCTATGAGCCAAATGGAAAAGGAACGCAGCAACCTTCGCAACAAACTGAATGAAAAAGACAAAAAGCTAACAAGTCTTAAAAAGCAGCCTCCGGCTAATCACCAGGTTCCAAAAAAACTTCGTATTGGTGATTCCGTTAAAGTATTGTCTATGAATGTTCGCGGAACGGTACATACCCTTCCAGATGCAAGAGGAAATCTTTTTGTTCAGATGGGTATTCTTCGTTCTCAGGTTAATATTAACGATTTAATTCTAATTGACGAAGACGCTTCTCCTACAGCAAAGAAATATGGTAGCAGCGCTTCTTCTAAAATTAAGATGAGTAAGTCTGCACATGTCTCATCCGAAATTAACCTCATTGGTTTAAGAAGCGATGAAGCAATTGCTAAACTTGATAAATATTTGGATGACGCTCTTATCGCACATCTTGGTAGTGTACGTATCGTACACGGTAAAGGGTCAGGAGCACTTCGTAAAGCGGTACATGAACATTTAAAACGCTTAAGTTATGTAAAATCGTTCCAGCTTGCTGAATTTGGTGAAGGCGATGCTGGTGTTACCATTGCTA
This sequence comes from Agathobacter sp., assembly GCA_036309165.1. Lineage (GTDB taxonomy): Bacteria > Bacillota > Clostridia > Lachnospirales > Lachnospiraceae > Roseburia. The sequence goes on from JAXJUI010000003.1 coordinate 23,418, forward strand.
AATTTGATTAACAGGGGGAATAATGAAATGGTTGCAAAACAAAAAATCTTAATTGTTGATGATGATAATAATATTGCAGAACTAATTTCTTTGTATCTTACAAAGGAATGTTTTGACACAAAAATTGTAAATGATGGAGAAGAGGCCCTTCTTGCTTTTGAACAATATCATCCAAATCTTATTCTTTTGGATTTAATGCTTCCTGGCATTGATGGATATCAGGTTTGTCGTGAAATCCGCGCAAAGTCAAATACTCCAATTATTATGCTTTCTGCAAAAGGTGAAGTATTTGATAAAGTACTTGGTCTTGAACTTGGTGCAGATGACTACATCATCAAACCTTTTGATTCCAAGGAACTGGTTGCTCGCGTAAAAGCTGTTTTACGTCGCTTCCAACCAGCAAAAACGGAAGTGGTATCTTCGGATAGTAAATGTGTAGAATATCCAGATCTTATCATCAATTTATCAAACTACTCTGTTGTTTACTGTGGACGACCTGTTGATATGCCACCTAAGGAAATCGAACTTTTATATTTCCTTGCATCTTCACCAAATCAGGTGTTTACGAGAGAACAGCTTCTTGATAATATCTGGGGATATGAATACATCGGCGATACAAGGACCGTTGATGTTCATGTAAAACGTCTCCGTGAAAAAATCAAAGACCATGGTTCTTGGAGCATTGGAACTGTTTGGGGAATTGGATACAAATTTGAGGTAAAAGAATAATGAAACGCACGTTATATCCAAAATTTATTATTTGTTATCTCATCTTTGCGATTTCTTCAGTTGTACTACTTTGTACGTTCACACAATATGCAACTACGAGTTACTTTGAAAAAAAAGAAGCACAAAACCTTTATCGTGAGACCGCAATTCTTTCTGGAGACTACGCTGCAAACTTCTTCCACTCGGATATTTCTTTGGAAGACTTCCAGCGATATATTGGGGCTGTTTCACGATATATGTCTGTTGATATCTGGGTTATGGATTCAAGTGGTCACGTACTGATTGATTCTGATGATCCACTTGTTGGAATTCATGCTTCTGATTTTAGGTACGACAAAACGATTGACGGATTTGATATTGCAGACTTTGGAAACAATTACTACATGATAACCGATTTTTACGGAACTTTTTCCGAAGATACTTTGACAGTCTTTTCTCCTATTACGATTGGATACAAGGTTCGCGGCTATGTTCTTTTCCATAAATCTTTATCGGAAATCACAAAGAATGTAAATGGTCTTATGACTATCAATTTCTATACAGTTATTTTCGTTATTGCTTTGGCTCTCATTTTAATCGGAGGATTTGAAATCTTTGTTTATCACCCAATTCGTAAAATCCAAAAGGCAACCAAAGCATATGCCAAAGGTGATTTTTCAAAGCAAATTTCAAACACCTCAAATGATGAAATTGGTGACATTGCAAATACCATGAACTATATGGCATTAGAACTTGATACCCTTGAAGAAGACCAACGAAAATTCGTTTCCAATGTTTCTCATGATTTCCGCTCACCTCTTACTTCAATTAAGGGATACATAGAAGCGATTTTAGATGGCACAATTCCTGTTGAAATGCAGGATAAATATTTAAACATTATTTTATTTGAGACAGAGCGACTCAATAAACTTACTAAGAGTTTACTTGATTTAAATAACGTTGGTCATCGTGGAATGCGTCTTGAAATGGCAGATTTTGATATCAATGGCATGATTAAAACAACCATCCAGACATTTGAAGGAACCTGTACAAAAAAGGGACTTTCTTTTGATTTAGTTCTTACCGGACAAGACCTGTTTGTAAAGGCCGATATGACAAAAATTCAGCAGGTTCTTTACAATTTAATTGATAACGCTACCAAGTTTTCCAACAAAGATTCTGCTATCAAAATCGAAACCAATATCCACAATGAAAAAGTCTTTATTTCTGTAAAAGATTCTGGTATTGGTATTCCAAGTGAAAGCTTAAGTAAAATTTGGGAACGTTTTTATAAGACAGATCAGTCTCGTGGAAAGGACAAACGTGGAACCGGTCTTGGACTTGCAATTGTAAAAGAAATTATTACAGCTCATAATGAAAATATTAACGTAATTAGTACAGAAGGAGTTGGAACGGAATTTATCTTTTCTCTTCCTATCTCTTCTAAAGAGCACGAAAGGTGATATCAAATTGATATCACCTTTTCTATGCTTTTTTTTATTCTTTTATTCAAAGATAACGTTTACATCACCAAATGAACTGCTTACAGAAAGTTCTACTGTTGGAGCATCTACATCATTATTTCCCTGTCCTTTTATTTTTAAATCACCGAAGGATACATTCTGTGTTAAATGTACTCGCCATGTGTTTGGAATGAACAAATTCATTTCTCCAAAGCTATTTTCTACGGATACAATTGCAGGCTGACCCGCATGAATGATTGCGTTATTAAAGTAAATATTGCTCTGTCCAAATGAGTTTGAAAAATGTGCTCTCTGAAAATCACCTGAGTTAATATATTTACTTACTGAGCCAAATGAATTTTTATAAACTACTTCTCTTCCATCCTGTGTGTTTTCAATATGATCATTGAATTTATTTGTTTTACCATCTGTTCCAATATACACACCATGATGACGCTTACAGCCTTTGAAAATCATTTCTAAACCGATTCCAATAATACATGCTGCTACTAAAAGAATCCAAGGTGTAATTTCTGTGATTCCAAGAAATTCATCATGAATACATCCTAAAATACCAACTGACATTGATGCTACCCAGAAATGTCCTTTGATTAATCCATGAATTGCGGTTACTGCAAAGAATACAGAAAAAACAACTGTAAAGAATGGTAATTGTGGAAGCATTCCAAGTTTGCTGACTACTAAGTACACCGCTAAAAGGATAAGCAATAATCCCCATAAAATGTTTTTTGTGTTTGATTTTTTATTCATCTTTTCAACCTCTTTTCTTCAATCTTACTCATTAATGGTTTAAAATAGTTTCTTGATACAAAGGCTAGTTTGTTTGAACCTATAAATTCCACTTCACTTGCCCCTGTTATGTTTTTATGAATTGCTCGGATTTTTGTTGTATTTAGAATTGTCGATTTGGATACCCTCATAAACATTCCTGGCAACATTTCTTCTAATTCATAAAGACGAAGTTTTGTTTCGTAAATCTGACCCTTTGTATGTACGGCTACCATGGACCCGTCCGTTTCAAAAAACAGAATTTCTTCTAAAGTAATGTAATACTCTGCATCTCCTTTTATAACATTAAGCTGCATCCTCGTATTAATTGCTTCTGAAATATTCTTTTGAATGGAAAGCACATCTTCGTTTAGCGTACGACATCGAATCACGATTTCTTCTTCTGTTAAGTTGTCATCGATCTCGATTCTGATTTTCATTTTTGCTCCCTAATCAATTTTCCTTTTGGTTGTTTGTGCAAGTGATTTTCTTGATGATTGAAGTATATAAAAATAACCTTTTGCTGTAAATAGGTTTACAACAAGAGGTCATTTTTTGAAGCTAAGAGGTAAAAGAATCGATACTCTCAAGTACTTCTTCTGCTTTTTCTAAATACTTATGCTCAATTTCATAAAATTTTCCATCATCTGCTGCTTTTGCAAATTCTGGTTCAATTGGTAATTTTCCAAGTACTTCTACCCCAAGTTCCTGTGCTGTTTTGTCAATATGACTTTCCCCAAATACCTTTATCTCTTTACCACAATCCGGGCATTTTAAAAAGCTAAAGTTTTCTACAATTCCAAGTACAGGAATATTCATCATGTTTGCCATATTGTATGCTTTTTTTACAATAAGCTGTACTAATTCCTGTGGTGATGTTACGATAACGATTCCAGTTACCGGAAGCGACTGGAATACAGTAAGTGGTACATCTCCTGTTCCTGGTGGCATATCTACAAACAGATAATCAATATCTCCCCATACTGTTTCTGACCAGAACTGTTTTACCGCTCCTGCGATAACAGGACCTCTCCAAATAACCGGAGCTTCTTCATCATCCATCAGAAGATTAATCGAAACAATCTTGATTCCTTCTTCTGTTTCGTATGGATACATGCCTTTTTCATCTCCGACAATTTGTCCATGTGCATGAAACATTTTGGGAATCGATGGTCCTGTAATGTCCGCGTCTAAAATTCCTACTTTATATCCCGCTTTTGCCATCTGTACCGCTAAAGAAGAAGTTACAAAGGATTTTCCTACTCCTCCTTTTCCGCTTACGACACCGATGACATGTTTTATATTAGAATATGGATTCATCTCTGCTAAAAAGCTCTGTGAACCTTTATTGTTTTTACATCCTTCACAGCTTTCCTTTGAACAACTTGACGCACTACTACAATTTTTGTTTTCTGGCATAATTATTTCCTCCCCGTCTCCAACTAATCTTGTACTGCTAGCTTATCGACTTGAATCACTGCAAATACGTGATTCCCCAGTTCTTCTTGTATTTTCCTTTGAATAGTCTTTACTAGCTCTTCATCTGACATTTTGTATCCAAACGGTATTACAACATCAAAAATAACATTTGTATGTGTATTTCCTGGAACCATTCTAAAATCATGTAAAGAAATTGTTTCATCTATGTTTCGAACAACTTCTTTTGTCTTTTCTTTCATCTGATTCGTCACTTCATCATTGACTGCTATCGGGTCCATATGAATGGTTGTCATGCAACCAAACTTCTCCCACATGGCATGTTCCAAATTGTCGATAATATCGTGAATTACCATAATATCACCATCCGATGGCACTTCTGCATGTAACGAAATAACACAACGACCTGGGCCATAATCATGTACAAGCAAATCATGAACTCCAACGATATTTTCATCAAATTCTAATGCCGTTCTCTCGATTTCCTCAACAAAGCTTCTTTCTGGCGGCTGTCCCAAAAGTGGATCAAGTGTATCCTTTGCAGCTTCAATTCCTGCTTTTAGAATAAATCCTGCAACAAATACGCCTCCTATTCCATCGAGTTTTAGCCCGCTCACGTGTGCAATTCCCATCGCAAGTAATACTACAGATGTTGCGACACAGTCACTTAAACTGTCCATTGCTACCGCTTTTATTGTTGCACTACCAATCTTTTTGGCAATTCCTGTGTTATAAACTGCCATATATAGTTTTACCAAAATGGAGGCAATAAGTATTCCAATAATTACCACCGATATTTCTAATTCGTCTGCTGGATGAATGATTTTGTCTATTGAGTCCTTTAACAATTCTACTGCCATCATAAGAATGACACCTGATACCACCAGACCTGCTATATACTCCATTCTTCCATGTCCAAATGGATGGTCCTTATCTGGTTTTTGTCCAGCAAGCTTAAACCCAATTAATGTTACAATGGATGAACCCGCATCGGAAAGATTATTAAACGCATCTGCTGTAATTGCTATAGAATGACTTAGTATTCCTGCAAACATTTTTCCCGCAAATAGAATGAGATTTAGAATAATTCCGACAACGCCTGATAATATTCCATATGCGCCTCGTTTCTCTTCATCTGGAAGTTCATCCTTTATGAACCACTTTGCTAACACTGTAATCATTAGTTAATCGCTCCAAATCTGCTAAATGGATAATAAATCCACAAAGCTTTTCCAATAATTTGTTCTTCTTTCACATAAGTATTTGTCCAATAACGGGAGTCGTAAGAATTATTTCTGTTATCTCCCATTACAAAATAACACCCTTCTGGAACTTCAAACTCATATGGTCCTGCTGCGTTTGTCCATTCCTCTTTGATGTATTCTTCTTTTAGTGGCTCTGTCGATTCATTGATGAACACCTGTCCTTCTTTAATCGTAACCTTTTCTCCCGGAAGTCCAATTACACGTTTTACATAACGTTCATTTTCATTATCTGGGAATTTAAAGATAATGATATCGCCTCTTTCCGGTGTACTGTTTATGTAAGAAAGACGGAATCCGAAAATATCATCATCTGGCATAATCGTAGATTCCATTGAACCAGTTGGAACAGTTGCGTTAATGATTATATATGTCTTTAACACAAATGCAATCAGTATTGCTGCTATAAAATAACCAGCCCAACTAAGTATTTCTTTTCCTATGTCTCTTACTTTTTCTTTTCTTTCTATTTTCTCTCTAATTTGTTCTTCTTCCGTTTTTATTTCTTGTTTTTCTTCCATTTTCTTCCTCCTAATGATGCCTACCAAAGAATTGTATCACATTTTGCCTCTGTATCAAATACAAAAAAGAAGTCTTGGAAATTTTGTTTCCAAGACTTCTTTCTATTCTCACTAAATTCGAACTTCACTTGCGTTCGTTCTCATTAAGTTTTTCAATGACATCCACTCGACTACTGCTCAAACTTCGTCTGCGACTCGTTTTCGCCAAGTCTCGGGATGGGCTTTCTCACTAAATTCGAACTTCGCTCTCGCTTGTTCTCATTAAGTGTTCAATGCCTAGCATACACCCTGTGCTAACATAGCATTTGCAACTTTTTCGAAACCTGCAATGTTAGCACCAGCTACGTAGTTACCTTCCATTCCGTAACGTTTTGCTGCATCATCAATGTTATGATAAATATTTACCATGATATCTTTTAATTTTGCATCTACTTCTTCGAATGTCCAGCTTAAACGTTCTGAGTTCTGAGACATTTCAAGAGCTGATGTTGCAACACCACCTGCATTTGCTGCTTTACCACCAACAAACCATACTCCATTTTCCTGTAAGTATTTTGTTGCTTCGATTGTTGTAGGCATGTTAGCACCTTCACAAACAGCTTTACATCCGTTTGCTACCAACTGTTTTGCATCATCAATTAATAATTCGTTCTGTGTAGCACATGGAAGAGCGATATCACATTTAATCTGCCATACACCACGTCCTTCATGATATTCTGCGCTTGGTCTAGCTGCAGCATATTCTGTTAAACGAGCACGTTTTACTTCTTTTACTTCTTTTAATAATTCAACGTCAATTCCTTCTGGATCATAAATCCATCCTGTTGAATCTGAACATGTTACAACTTTTGCACCCATCTGCTGTGCTTTCTGAGTTGCATAAATAGCTACATTACCTGCACCTGAAACACATACTGTTTTACCTTCCATAGATTCACCATGGCATTTCATTAATTCTTCTGTTAAGTAAAGAAGACCATATCCTGTAGCCTCTGTACGAGCTAAAGATCCGCCATATGAAAGTCCTTTTCCTGTTAACACACCTTCATACATTCCACGGATTCTTTTGTACTGTCCGAACATATATCCAATTTCACGGGCACCTGTTCCGATATCACCAGCTGGAACGTCAACATCTGCTCCGATATATTTGCAAAGTTCTGTCATGAAACTCTGGCAGAATGCCATAATTTCTCTATCTGATTTACCCTTTGGATCAAAGTCAGAACCACCTTTACCACCACCGATTGGAAGTCCTGTTAAAGAGTTTTTGAAGATTTGTTCAAAACCTAAGAACTTGATGATACCGATATTTACAGAAGGATGTAAACGTAATCCTCCTTTATATGGTCCAATCGCATTATTGTACTGTACACGATATCCTGTATTTACCTGAACCTGTCCTTTATCGTCTACCCAAGGTACACGGAATTTGAACTGACGGTCTGGTTCAACTAAACGCTCCAAAAGAGCTTCTTTTCTATAAACTGCTTCATTTGCGTCAATTACTGGACGTAATGATTCTAATACTTCTTCTGCTGCCTGTAAAAATTCTGGTTCAGAAGCATTTTTTTCTTTTAATTTTGCGAGTACTTCATCAACGTATCCCATGTTTCAAATCTCCTTTTCTACTAATAAAATCAAAATAAGACTGTTCCGTAGAACAATCTTATTTTAATGCATGATGATTATGAACACAAGTTATTTTTGCAAGTTTTCTATAACAAATATTCATTCTAAATATTATCTTCTTTTATAGAATTCCAATTCTTGTATTGTTTTTCTTCATTTTCTTCATCGTATATGTTTTGGAAATAATCCGTCAATTTTGCAAGTGCACATACAACAGCCGTCATTTCATCGTCGGTCAATCCTTCTTTGATGTGCTCAATCATCTGACGATGAAACTGTTCATGGTGATAAAACGCACCAACTCCCTTTTCCGTCAACGATACACGTACCACTCGTTTATCATCGACACAACGTACTCTTGTTACATATCCTTTTGCATCTAGCGCATCCATTGCCTTTGTAAGTGTTCCTGTTGTAACGGACATCAACTTTGCAATGGCACTCATTTTTTTCGGTTCATCAACTCCGATTGCTTCAATGATATGCATATCGTTATTGGAAATATCATTATATTCACCGGAAACAAGGACCTTCCCTTCAATTTCCATCAAATCTTTAAACAGTTTTACCAACAGATTGTTTAATGTTTCCTCAATTGTGGCTGTCATTCTTTCTAACATGTATTATCTCCATTCAATTACGCATGCTCCCCATGTAAGTCCTGCACCAAATCCAGCAAGAGCTATCTTGTCACCCTTCTTTATCATACCATCTTTTACAACTTTATCAAGAAGAATCGGAACGCTTGCCGCTGAAACATTTCCACATTCCTGCATATTTGTTGGGAATTTTTCCATTGGCTGTTTTAGCCTTTTGGCCACAGACTCAATGATTCTCATATTTGCCTGATGAAGAACAAATAAATCAATATCATCCATATTAAGCCCTGCTTCTGTTACCACATTTGTAATTGCTTTTGGTACAGTTGTGACTGCAAATTTGTATACGGCCTGTCCTTCCATATGAACATAATCTACTTCTGTCACATTTTTTGATAGCTGTCCATTTTCTTTTTGCACCTGATCCACACCGTTAATAAATGGATTCTTTGCAAAACGATTCACACAGCGAAGGACCATTCCGCTTGCTCCATCTGATCCTTGTTCCATTCCAAGAAGACAATCTTCTTCGTTATTTACTACAACGGCACCAGCACCATCCCCAAATAGTACACAGGTGCTTCTATCGTCATAGTTCATAATTTTGGAAAGCGTTTCCGCACCAATGACGAGTGCATTTTTAAACTTTCCTGTTTTCATATAGGAATCTGCTGTAGACAATGCAAATATAAAGCCTGAGCACGCTGCACTAATATCAAATGCAACCGCTTTTTTTGCTCCAAGTGCAGCCTGAATTTCACATGAAAGCGTTGGAATAATATGATCTGCGGTTACCGTCGCAGCGATGATTAAATCCAAATCTTCTGGATTAAGGTTTGCACTTTCTAATGCTCTTTTTGAGGCTTCTACCGCAAGACTTGTTGTATTTTCTTCAGGATTTACCAGATGACGGGCACCAATTCCTGTTCTTGAACGAATCCACTCATCTGAGGTGTCCATCACTTTTGCTAGATCATCGTTTGTAATTCTTTGTTTTGGAAGCGCACTTCCTGTTCCAATAATTTTCATACTCCTATGTGGTGCTTGGCACCGCTCCTATTCTTAGAATTTACGGAAACGTTCATAACGTTCTTTTGCTAACGTTTCTCCGTCTTTATCTTTGTTCGCTTTTAAGAATTCTTTCATCTTGCCTTTCATAACTGCTGCAATGGAAGTAAGAGCATCCGCATCTGCTCCGCCATACTCTGGAATAATCTGTTCGATAATACCAAGTGCTTTTAAATCTGTTGCTGTAATTTTCATAATTTCTGCAGCTTCTTTTGCACGTTTTCCATCTTTCCACAAAATAGATGCAAATCCTTCTGGAGAAAGAATCGAATATGTCGCATTTTCCATCATCCATACTTCATTTCCAACAGCAAGTGCTAACGCACCACCACTTCCACCTTCTCCAATCATGAGACAAAGAACTGGAACTTTTAAACCAGACATCTCATAAAGGTTTCTTGCAATGGCTTCACCCTGTCCATTTTCTTCTGCTTCCATTCCTGGGTATGCGCCTGATGTATTTACAAAAGTAATAATTGGGCGATTAAACTTTTCTGCCTGCTTCATAAGACGAAGCGCTTTACGATATCCTTCTGGAGAAGGCATTCCATAATTTCGTTCGTTACATTCTTTGATATCTTTTCCTTTATGAATTCCAATTATCGTTACAGGCTGTCCATCTAAATATGCAATTCCGCCAACGATAGCAGAATCATCTGCAAAATATCGATCGCCATGCATTTCCATGAAATCATCAAAAATTTCTCCCATATAGTCTACAGAAGAAAGTCGATTCATCTTTCTTGCCGCAGATACCTTATCCCAAACAGACATTGCATGCTTTTTACTATCGCGTTCTTTCATAAGCTCAGTTGGCTCATAAATATCGTCTTCACGAAGAGGATCAAAATTTGCAAACCCCTTTGTTTTTTTATGTGCTTTTAAGATCTGGTAGAGTTCCATTTTAAGATTCTGTCTTTCTACAATACGATCTACAAAACCATGTTCTAACTGAAATTCTGCTCTTTGGAAGCCTTCTGGAAGCTTTTGTCCAATGGTATTTTCAATAACACGTGGACCTGCAAAACCAATTAATGCCCCCGGTTCAGCCAAAATAATATCTCCAAGCATTGCAAAACTTGCAGTCACCCCACCTGTTGTTGGATCCGTCAAAACTGGAACATATAAAAGGCCTGCTTCCGAATGTCTCTTTACTGCAGCGGATGTTTTTGCCATCTGCATTAAAGAGATAATTCCTTCCTGCATTCTCGCACCACCCGAACAGCAGAATAAAATCACCGGAAGCTGCTCCTTGATTGCACGCTCAAATGCATAGGCTATTTTTTCGCCTACCACATGTCCCATACTTCCCATAAGGAATCTGGAGTCGATAACACCAAGTACTGTGTCCTCACCATAAATCTTTGCTTTTCCAACTACAATACCTTCGGTTAATTCAGTTTTTTGCTGTGTGATTTCAATCTTTTCTTCATAACCTGGAAACTCTAATGGATTTTCAGACTCCATGTCCTGACACCAAGGCTCAAAGCTGCCTGCATCGGTTACCATCTTGATACGATTATTTGCACGAACTCTAAAATAGTAACCACATTCATAACATACATATTTACGCTTAATAACTAAACTCTTTATAAGTGCTTTTCCACATTCGGGGCAATTAATAGTTTCTAAATCCCCTTTGTTTTCTACACCTGTTTTTCTATTTAAAAGCTTCATAATCTCTCCTTAACCAATTGCAAAGGTTAGTTCTGCCTTACAAGCCACTTTTCCATCCACGTATGCAATCGCCTCACCTACACCGATTGGTCCTTTTACCTTAATTATCTTTGTTTCAAGTGTTAAAGTATCACCTGGCAAAACTTTTTGCTTAAATTTCGCCGAGTTAATTCCTGCAAAATAAGCTGTCTTTCCTTTCCATTCTGGCTGTGACAAAATCGCTACAGCTCCAGTCTGTGCTAACGCTTCTATAATCAAAACGCCTGGCATAACTGGATTTCCTGGAAAGTGTCCTGCAAAAAATGGCTCATTAAATGTTACATTCTTTTTGGCCACTGCACGTACACCTGGTTCTAATTCTTCCACTGTATCAATAAGCAAAAATGGCTGACGATGTGGAAGTACTTCCATGATTTCTACTGTATTCATTACTGACATAACTATCCCTCATACTTTCCAAGTAAGATACTTGCGTTGTGTCCACCAAATCCTAATGAATTGCTAAGTGCATATGGCACTTCTTCCTGATATGACTCTTTACAATAGTTAAGATCCATTCCTTCTTCTGCTTCATCAAAGCCAACTGTTCTATGAATAAATCCTTCTTCCATTTCTTTTACACAAGTGATAAATTCTACTGCACCAGCTGCTCCAAGAAGGTGACCAATCATTGACTTTGTCGAATTTACTTTGATATTTTTTGCATGATCACCAAAAGCAAGTTTGATTGCTCTTGTTTCAAACAAATCGTTGTGATGTGTTGATGTTCCGTGTGCATTGATATAAGTAATGTCTTCTAAAGCAATGCCTGCATCATTTACGGCATTTGTCATTGCTCTTGCTGCGCCCGCACCGTCTTCTGCTGGAGAAGTAATGTGATATGCATCTGCAGAACATCCATAACCTTTTACTTCTGCATAAATTTTGGCACCACGTGCTTTTGCATGCTCTAATTCTTCTAAGATTACAACACCAGCACCTTCACCCATGACAAATCCACTTCTATCTTTATCAAATGGTCTTGAGCACTTGGTTGGATCTGTTTCAGAAGATAACGCTGTAAGTGCTGTAAAGCCTGCAATACCAATTGGACAAATTGAACCTTCTGTTCCACCTGCGACCATAACGTCTGCTTCGCCATACTGAATACTTCTAAACGCTTCACCGATTGTGTTTGTTCCTGTTGCACAAGCAGTTACATCATTTATAGTTTTTCCTTTTAATCCAAACTGAATGGAAACATTTCCTGCTGCCATATTTCCAATCATAAGCGGTACCATAAGAGGATTAATTCTTGATGGTCCTTTTTCCAAAAGTTTGATGTGCTCTCTTTCCATTGCCTGCAAACTTCCAATTCCAGAACCGATTGCACAACCAACCATATATGGATCTTCTTTTTCCATATCAAGTTTTGCATCTTCCATGGCTTCTTTTGCAGCCACAACAGCATATTGTGAGAACAATTCCATTCTCTTTGCCACTTTAAAATCTAAATAATTCTTTGCGTCAAAATCTTTTACTTCTGCTGCTACTTTACATTTATATTCAGAGGCATCAAATTTTGTAATCTCTGTAAATCCGATTTTTTCTTCTTTTATTCCGTTCCAGAATTCTTCTACATTTAAACCGATTGGTGTTACTGCACCAAGTCCCGTTACTACAACTCTTCTACTCATTGTTTACCCTTTCTTTTGACCTTAAAGCCTTAAATTGCCATACCGCCATCGACAGATAATACCTGTCCTGTAATATAATCAGACATATCTGACGCTAAAAATAACACAGCATTTGCGATATCTTTTGTTTTTCCCGTTCTTCCAAGAGGAATTTGTCCGAGTAAATTTTCTTTTGCTGATTCTGGCAAAACATCTGTCATCTCTGTTTCTACAAATCCTGGTGCAATTGCATTTACACAAATTCCACGGCTTGCCATTTCTCTTGCAACTGCCTTTGTAAGGCCAATCACACCGGCTTTACTTGCTGAATAATTTGCCTGTCCCGCATTTCCAAGAATTCCAGACACCGAAGAAATGTTAATAATTTTTCCGGCTTTTTGTTTCAAGAAATAACGTGACATATGACGAATGGTATTAAAACATCCCTTCAAGTTTGTCTCAATTACCTGATCAAAATCTTCTTCTGACATTCTCATAAGAAGCCCATCACGTGTAATTCCTGCATTATTTACTAAAACATCAATGTGTTTATATTCTTTAATCAAAGATTCAATCATCTCTTTTGACGCTTCAAAATCTGATACATTGCACTGATAAATCACGCCATCACCACCATTTTCTTTAATAGCAGCGAGTGTCTCTTCTGCAGCGTCTTTTGAACCATTATAATTTACGATTACAAAAGCATTATTTTTTGCTAATTCCAGAGCAATTTCACGACCGATACCACGGCTTGCTCCTGTTACTAATGCGACTTTATTTGTTAACATAATTGGTAAAATCCTCCAGCTTATCGATATTTACGGAAGTGATTTCACTATCCTTATTGATTTTTTTCATAAATCCAGTAAGTGTACGTCCAGGTCCGATTTCTACAAACTCTGTTGCGCCATCCGCAATTAATTTCTCAATTGTCTGCTGCCAGCGAACACTTGCACATACCTGTTTTTGAAGAAGACCTTTTATATCTTCTTTGTTTGTTACATAATCTGCTGTTACATTTGTAATGTATGGAACTTCAATGTCTCCAAACTCAACATTTTCTAATTCCACACCAAGCTTCTCTCCAGCACCTACTAACATTTCTGAATGGAATGGTCCACTCACCTTAAGTGGAAGCACTCTTTTAGCTCCTGCTTCCTTGCATAACTCTCCAGCCTTTGTCACCGCATCTACCTGACCGGTAATTACGATTTGTCCAGGACAGTTATAGTTTGCAATCGACACGACTGCATTTTGTTCTTTTGCTACTTTTTTGCAACATTCTTCAATAATGTCTGCATCTAATCCCAATACAGCTGACATTGCACCGCCTGTTGGAACCGCTTCCTGCATGTAAAGACCACGTTTTTTTACTACTGCAAATGCATCTTCCATGCTCATTGCTTTGGATGCGATTAGCGCTCCATATTCCCCGAGACTAAGACCTGCTGTCATGTCTGGTTTTACTCCTGCTTCCATTAAAGCCGCATAGATTGCAGCTTCCGTTGTAAGCATACAAATCTGTGTATATTCTGTAATGTTTAACTTGTCATTTTCTTCAAAACAAAGTGCAGCCACATCAATTCCTGTTACTTCTTTTGCAAGATCATATACTGCTTTTGCAGCTTCGTTTGTTTCGTAAAAATCTTTACCCATTCCAATGTACTGGGAACCTTGCCCAGGAAACATGAATACGCGTTTTCCCATCTTATTCACCTCTTGTAAGTGCATTTGCACTTGACACAATCTCTTCAATAATTTCTTTGCAGGTCTTTTCTTCTTTGATAAGTCCTGCAATCTGACCAGCCATAACGCTTCCGTACATAACATCACCATCTACAACAGCGTTACGAAGGGCACCTAATGTCAGTTGTTCTAATTCTTCAAAAGAAGCGCCCTCTTGTTCTTTTTTCAAATATTCTTTTGTCATCTTATTTCGAATGACACGAATTGGATGTCCTGTTGAACGTCCTGTTACTTCCGAATCAATATCTTTTGCCTTTAGGATTCTTTCTTTGTAGTTTGCATGTACCGCACATTCCTTAGATGCCACAAAACGTGTACCAATTTGTACTGCTTCTGCACCAAGCATCTGCACAGCTGCAAATCCTCTTCCATCCGCAACACCGCCAGCTGCAATTACAGGAATGGAAACTGCATCTATCACCTGTGGAACAAGGGTCATCGTTGTCTGTGAACCAATATGTCCACCAGCTTCTTCCCCTTCAGCAACGACAGCATCTGCGCCACCACGTTCCATAAGTTTTGCTAATGCAACACTTGCTACAACAGGGATTACTTTTATTCCTGCTTTTTTCCACATATCCATGTATTTTGCAGGGTTTCCGGCACCTGTTGTTACAACCTGTACACCTTCTTCTACAAGAACCTTTGCAATATTATCCGCATCCGGATTCATAAGCATCAGGTTTACACCAAATGGCTTATCTGTTTCTCTTTTGCATGCCTGAATTTGTTCTCTTACCCATTCAGCAGGTGCGCCACCAGCACCAATGATGCCTAAGCCCCCTGCGTTGGATACAGCACTTGCAAGTTCATGTGTTGCAACCCATGCCATACCACCCTGGATAATTGGATATTTAATTCCAAGCAACTCACATACTCTATTCATTAAGCTTCAACACCTTTGTTTTTTAAGTAATCAACTACATCTCCTACTGTTGCAAGTGTTTCTAATTCTTCTGTTGGAATTTCAACACCGAATTCTTCTTCTAATGACATGATAAGTTCGAATAAATCTAATGAATCAGCTTCTAAATCTTCTTTAAATCTTGTTTCAAGTGTGATGCTGTCTGCATCTGCGTTTAACTGTTCAGCGATTAATTCTTTCATTTTTTCTAACATAATTTTGTTCTCCTTTTTGTTTCCATTTGTTTTTCTTTTTTAATTGCAAATAGTTTGAAGTGTATGCTTTATTTTGACTTTGAAATTATTTGACTATCAAACTATTTGCTTTTCAAACTATATTACGAAGTTAAAATTTTGTCAACTTCTTTTTCATTTTTCTCTTTTTTTCTTGTATTTCATTGACAGAAATCAGGAAAATGATTACATTATATTTGAAAATAAAACATTTGCTAGGGGTGCCTTTCGGCTGAGATATCACAGATAGACCCTTATTACTTGATCCGGTTAATACCGGCGTAGGGAAGCAATGAGATGGTGATTATATATTTCACGACAAGCCCCTCCTAGCGTTTACTAAGGAGGTCTTTTTTATGTCTTTTTTTGCAACTGAAGTTGTAGACGAATGGGGAACAAGTTATTCCCTCACTACTGCAGGATATGTAACACTCGTTGTTGCGATGCTTGCTATTTTCCTTATTGGATGTGCTATCTTTGGAAAAGATAAAAAGATTGGAGCAAAACAGATTGCATTTTCTGCTATGGCAATTGCACTTGCATTTGTAACTTCTTTCTTAAAAATCATCGACATGCCTATGGGCGGTTCTGTTACTTTACTTAGCATGTTCTTTATTACATTGATCGGTTATTGGTACGGACTTGGTGCCGGTATTACTTGTGCTGTTTCCTATGGTCTTTTACAGCTTATCGCAGATCCATACATCATCAGTGTTCCTCAGATGTTAATCGATTACCTTTGTGCTTTTGGTGCTCTTGGTTTATCTGGTATCTTCCACAAGAGCGAATCTAAGTACAAACTTCTTTATTGTTATCTTATCGGTGTAGTAGGCAGATACTTCTTCGCATTCTTAAGCGGATGGATTTTCTTTGCTACATACACACCTGAATTCTTTAACAGCGCTGTTGTTTACTCTCTTGCTTACAACGGTGCATACATTGGTTTAGAAGCGCTTATCACAGTAGTGATTATCTGCTTACCACCTGTACGAAAAGCAGTTGCGGCTGTTTCACCAAATAAATAAAGTCACCTACAAAAAAAGCACAACTTCTATCAGTTAAACCTTTTGGTTCTCCCATCAGTAGTTGTGCTTTTTTATTTTTCTATTACGTTTTATTTAATAACAAGTTCCCCACCATTTTTGTCATATACGACATAATGTGGATCAAGAGAGACACTGTCTTCTTCAAATCCTTCTACAGTTTCTTCACCTTCTTCTAATGCTTTTGTTATCCCATGGAATACATCATATTTTAAATAAAGACCTTCGGTTGTCTGGGCAAGAACATAAACGATAATTTCGTCTTCTGGCTCGATTGCCATATTAAGTCCAAGTGATAACGTAGCTTGCGTACCTGGAATGGTATCTACTTCATTCATTTGATCTTTGTTCTCGGAGTCATCCTTGTTTGTATCCGCATCATCAGATTCCTCTTCTGTGTTTGTATCTTCTTCGTCTTCTGATTTGCTCTCTTCGTCTTCGTTTACATCACCTTCTACTGTTTCTCCAGTAATGGTATGGTCGAGTACACCCGTAAATGGGTTTACCTGCCCACTTAACAAATCATAAGAATACACTTTCTGACCATTCTTTTCGATTACAAAATCCATGTTTGTGAAGGCAAAATCTCCATATCCTTCTAGATTATAGGATAGTTCTCCTGCCATTTTCATATTTCCTTTTTCGATAACAGGCATTTCAGAAAGCTGTGCAAAAAGCATATTGCTTAGATTATTCTGAAATCCTTCATAACCATGGAGTACTTCCGTGGTTTTCTTTTCTCCATCCGAAAACAAAATCGTAGTATTTCCATCAAAGCTTTCATCTAATGGCAATGTTGCCATTCCTTTGTAGGAATAGTTTTCAAATTCGAGTGGAAAATCTTTGGTTCCAAAATAGATGGATGTTGTTGTAGTATCCGTATATTCTTTGGGAATAATCCATATATCTACTGTATACGTCTTATTCTTCAAGTCAATTTCTACTACTTTAATGGAATAATCTTCTACCATACTGTTGGATTCTTTTAAGGTATCCGCAATTCCTGATTTCAAGTTTCCCATATCTGTTTGCATTACCGTTAAGGTATCCTGCAAGAAACTCAATTGATTTGAAATTAATGTAAGCTGGCCTTCTAAAAAAACAACCAATAGTACAAGCGCAACAATCACTACCGCCATTCCTGCTACTATTATTTTTTTCCAACCCTTTTTCTCTTTTAAAGCTTGCCTGATTTTCTTCATATTTATTCACCATTTTCTAATACAAAATAACCCTGCGGTTTTCCACAGAGTTATTTTATCATACTTTATTCTTCTATTGTTTCTTCTGGAACAATATCGATAAATAATTCTTTTAACTGTTTTGGATCTACTGCTCCTGGAGCCTGTGACATAAGGTCTGATGCATCTTTCACTTTAGGGAATGCAATGACGTCACGGATAGAATCAGCATGCACCATATGCATAACCATTCGGTCTACACCATAAGCAAGTCCTGCGTGTGGTGGAACACCATATGAGAATGCATCTAAAAGGAATCCAAACTGTTCGTGTGCAAGTTCTTTTGTAAAACCTAACACTTCGAACATTTTTTCCTGAATATCATCCTGGTGAATACGTACGGAACCACCACCAAGCTCTGTTCCGTTTAATACGATATCATATGCTTTTGCACGTACTGAACCTGGATCTGTGTCTATGTTTGCCCAGTCTTCTTCCATTGGCATTGTAAATGGATGATGCATTGCCATGTAACGGTTTTCTTCATCTGACCACTCTAATAATGGGAATTCTGTTACCCATAAGAAGTTGAACTGATTTTCATCTAATAAACCAAGTTCTTCTGCCAACTGAAGACGAAGTGCTCCAAGTACATTCCATACAATTTTGTTTTTGTCTGCTGCAAAAAGAAGTAAGTCTCCTGGCTGACCTTCCATTTTCTCTACTAATGCAGCCATTTCTTCATCTTTCATGAATTTTGCAAATGAAGATTTGTATGTTCCATCCTCGTTAATGCAAATATAAGCAAGACCTTTTGCGCCATATCCTTTTGCAAATTCAACGAGTTTATCAATTTTCTTACGTGGCATTGCACCCTGTCCTTTAACATTAATACCACGAACGCTTCCGCCGTTTTCAAGCGCGCCTGTAAATACTACAAATTCGCATCCTTTTACTGTTTCTGAAACATCTACAAGTTCCATGCCAAAACGTGTATCGGGTTTATCTGAACCAAAACGGTCCATTGCTTCCTGCCAAGGCATTCTTGGAAGTGGTAACTGAATATCTAAACCGATTGCTTCTTTAAATACATACTGAAGTAATCTTTCGTTTACGTCTAATACATCTTCGATATCTACGAATGATAATTCCATATCTGCCTGTGTAAATTCCGGCTGACGGTCTGCACGTAAGTCTTCATCACGGAAACAACGTGCAATCTGGAAGTAACGGTCATATCCTGATGCCATCAAAAGCTGTTTGAAAATCTGTGGAGACTGTGGAAGTGCATAGAAGTTTCCTGGATGTACACGGCTTGGTACCAAGTAGTCTCTTGCACCCTCTGGCGTTGATTTACAAAGGATTGGTGTTTCGATTTCTAAGAATCCTTCGTCTGCCATAAAGTCTCTCATAAGACGCATTACTTTACTCTTTAAGATTAGATTTTTCTGAATATCAGGTCTTCTTAAATCTAAGTAACGGTATTTAAGCCTTGTTTCTTCATTTGTTTTTGAGTTTTCTTCAATCTGGAATGGTGGTGTTTGTGATTCTGATAAAATACGAAGGCTTGTTGCAATCACTTCGATATCACCAGTTTTTAAGTTTTCGTTTACTGCTGCAGAACGCTTCTGAACAGTTCCTTCTACTGCTACAACGAATTCGCTACGAAGCGTACCTGCTTTTTCAAAGCCTTCTGCGCCGATACTTTCTTCGTCAAACATAATCTGTAACAAACCACTTCTATCTCTTAAATCGATAAAAATTAAGCTTCCTAAATTTCTTCTTTTCTGTACCCATCCCATAACAGTTACTTTTTCACCGATATTGGCATTTGATACTTCTGTACATCTATGGCTTCTTTTTAAGCCCTGCATTGATTCTGCCATTTGTATTTCTCCTCATATTTTCTATCTGTTTTTTAAACTATTTATATTCTGATAATATTCCAATTAGTTGTTGAAAAATTCTACGAAATCTTCGTATCCTTCTTTGTTTAACTGTTCTTTCTGGAATTTTTTGTTCTTGTTCATGCGAACAACAAGTACCTGTTTACCATTTGCTCTTGCATCAGAGGCCTGTTTCATAACATCAACAAGCTTGTCTGCTGGATAATTCTTTTCTACTAAGTATGCAACTTTCTTTGGTGATTCTGGAATCTGGAATCCGCTTTCCATTAATAAAAGTACAATTCTTTCAAATCCGATTGAGAATCCACATGCGGGAACATCATTTCCTGTGAATTTTCCTACCATCTTGTCGTAACGACCACCACCGCCACAAGCTGCTCCAAGTTCTGGCATAGAGATTTCAAAAATTGTTCCTGTGTAGTAACTCATACCACGAACTAAAGTTGGATCGAATACCAACTTAAAGTCAGCTGCTTTTGTTGCATTAACGGCTGTTGCGATTTCCGACATACTTTTTACAACTTCATCTTCTAAGTAATCGCCAAGTGTTTCTTTTAAGAATTCTACACCTTCTACAACATCTTTTTTACTTTCTAATAACTGGAACAATTCCAAGTATTTTTCGATGTTTTCTTTTGCATATCCGTTGCGCTCTAATTCTTCCGCACAACCGTCTACACCGATTTTATCCATTTTGTCTAATGTGATAAATACGCTATCGAAATCTTCTTCTGCAAAACCACTGTAAGAAGCCATTGCTTTTAAGATTCTTCTTTCATTGATTCTAATTTCGAAGTTTTTAAATCCTAGTCTTCCGATTGTTGTTGTAGTTGCTGTGATAAGTTCGATTTCCGCAAGGTTACTTGGTTCGCCAAGAATATCAATATCACACTGTGTAAACTGGCGATAACGACCTCTTTGTGGACGATCTGCTCTCCATACACTACCAATCTGAAGTGCTTTAAATGGTGAAGGAAGGTTGTTTGCATTATTTGAATAAAAACGAGTAAGTGGTACGGTTAAGTCATAACGCATACCAAAGTCAACAACATCTGCTTCTTGTGTTGCAGTTTCCAGATTTAATTTTTCCCCACGTTTTAATACTTTAAAAATCAGTTTTTCGTTTTCGCCACCCTGCTTATTACTAAGGTTTGCAATGTTCTCCATGCAAGGAGTTTCAATTGGTGTAAAACCAAAACTGCGGTAAGTTTCCTTAATTACATTTGTTACATAATCTCGGATTTCCATTTCCTGTGGTAAAATATCCTTCATCCCGTTGACTGGTTTTTTACTTAATGCCATTTCACTTCCTCCATTTTCTTAACTTTTCGGTCTATCATTTCGTCAATACGTTCTAAATACGTCTTTACATCTTTGACATTTTCGATGCGTTCAATTCGCCTATTTCCATCTGCATTTAATTCTGGAAGCACGAGTTTTGTGGACGCACCTGCACCAAGTGCAATTATAGTCTGTTTTTCCTCCATAATCAAGATATTATATACGCCGGCTTTCCCATTTTTTGCGTATCCAACGTTTTCCATATTTCCTGCCATTCCCTTTTGGCGATAAAGGTAATATGGATATAATCCCATCTCTTTACATATTTTTTGACAAAGGTCCATATGTTCCTGGGTATTTACCATCATCATATCTTTGTAATAGTCCTTAAAGATATTAAGTCTTGCAGCTCTTTTTACAGCTAAAGAGTGTACCGTTACATTGTCTGGATCAAGCTCTCGAATCACTTCCATCGTATTTCTTACATCTTCTATACTTTCATTTGGAAGTCCGATGATAAGGTCCATATTAATGTTTTTAAATCCCACTTTTTTTGCCAATCGATAGCTTTCTATCGTCTGCTCTACCGTATGACGTCTTCCAATAATATCAAGCGTTTCCTGTTTCATGGTTTGTGGATTAACCGAAATACGATCAATTCCCCACTTATGAATTACTTCTAATTTTTCTCTTGTAATAGAATCTGGTCTTCCCGCTTCAATGGTAAATTCCACACAATACTGCAAATCAAAGCTACATTTAATTTTACGAATCAAGCGGTCTAACTGCGCTGGTGTTAATGTGGTCGGAGTTCCGCCCCCTATATAGATAGAGTTAAGCTTTTTATGATAGAATTTCTGCGCCGTAAAATCGATTTCCTTTTCTAAGGCATCTAGATACTTATCTACTGATTTGCTCCATGACGCAAGAGGATAAGAAGTAAACGAACAATACAAGCATGTACTTGGACAAAATGGAATTCCTATATACAGACTGTATCCATTTTCGTAATCAATTTTTTCTAACAGTTTCTTCTCACGTTTTGCAATATCAATGGAAAGCTGAATTTTTTCATCCGTCGCAAGATAGGTTTCCTTCATGTGTTTTCGGATTTCTTCTTCTGAATACCCTTCTTCCATCAGTTTCATTGGAATCTTTGTTGGGCGGATTCCTGTTAATGTTCCCCATGGAAGGTCTTCTTTTAAACCTCTTTTTAGCATTCCATAAAGATTTATCTTAATTGCATCTTTGGTACTTCTTCGATTGCTACTTTCTATCGCAAAATTTGATTCATAAACAGCATTTGCATCCACTCTGTTTTCCCACTTTATGCAAATTGAATCACCTTCAATTGCAACATCAAACACATGTGACGCCTCTGCCATTTCTGCTTCGCTTTCAGCACTTGCTTCATGATGTGTGCAGGCTAGGTTTCTATTTTCTACTTCTTTTTCATCACAGGTGTAATACATCTTAATCTCTTCCTGTGGAAAAAATGCTTTTATTAGTGAATGAACATCATATTCAAAATCCGGTTTTGTAAAATTAACAATAATCATAAGTAAGGGTTGTACATCCTCTCATTTTCAATCGTTGTAACATCATTGTGTCCTGGATACACGGTTGTATCTTCAGGCAACACCATAATTTTTTCTTTTATGGAACGTACGATTTCTGACATGCTTCCACCTTTAAAATCTGTACGACCTACCGACATGCAAAATAAAGTATCTCCTGAAAACAATACATTGTCATATGGGAAATAGTAACAGCATCCGCCTTCGGTATGACCTGGTGTGTAAAGCACACGTATATGAAATCCTGCTAAATCAAGTTCCTGTTCATCTTTTAAAAACTCATCCGCAGAATATACTTCACTTGAACCTACCATCCAGCTTACATTATATTCTGGATCTTCTAATGTACGTTTTTCTTTTTCGTGTGCATAGATTTTGATTCCAAATTCCTCCGCTAACGCTTTTGCTCCGCCTGCATGATCAAAATGACCATGTGTAAGTAAAATTGCAACTGGTGTTAATCCATCATCTTTTACTTTTTGGGCTAACTGTTTTGCGGCATCGCCGGGATCCACAATGAGCACTTCTTTTGTATCTTCGTTAATAATAAAATAACAATTTGTCTGTACCGCTCCTACTACATACTGATTGATTTTCATCTTTTTTACCTCATATTCTACATAATTTTCATTCAGCCTTAAGTATCAAAATACCTCATGTATGAACGAAACATGTTTGTCACATACATGAGGTTTTCTTTAACCTGTAGTTCTTTCAATATCAATGACGTTTTCAATCTGACGAAGTCTTTCAATCAAACTTTGAATCTGTGCTCGACCTTTTACATGGAATGCAAGTTCAATGGTTGCAATTCCCTGTTTATTTGTCTTTGAATTCATACCAACGATATTGATATCTCTTTCTGTAAAGATTTTTGATATATCAACAAGAAGTCCAGATCTATCATTACAGAACATTTTAATTTCTGCCAAGTATTCGCCAAATGTTTCACCTTCAGCACCTTCCTGCCATTCTGCATCAATCAAACGACCTCTTTCGATTTCATTTAAATTCATAACATTGACACAGTCCGTTCTATGAATAGAAACTCCTCGACCACGTGTGACAAATCCTACGATTTCATCACCTGGCACCGGGCTACAGCACTTCGAAAAATGTACTGCCACATCATAAAGTCCTTTTACAACAATTCCACTCTTTGATTTTCTTGGTTGCTCTGCACCCGTCTTATCTCCGATGTTTTCAAGAACTTCTTCATCCGTCAGCTCTACAATATGATCTTTTCTATATTCTTCTAACATTCGATTTACAATGGCGCCTTCTTTTAATCCGCCATGTCCAATCGTTGCTAAACAGTTATTCCAGTCATGGAAACCATATTTACGAATGATCTTTGTCTGATATTCCGGTTTATTGATGGCATGGAAATCAATTCCTTTTGCTTTTGCATAAGCAATCAAAAGTTCCTTTCCTCGAAGAATATTTTCTTCTTTTAGCTCACTTCTAAACCACTGATTAATTTTATTTTTTGCCTGCGTGCTCTTTACAATATTAAGCCAATCTCGGCTTGGCCCTTTTGAGTTTTGTGATGTAACAATCTCAATTCTGTCACCATTTTGAATCACATAATCAATTGGAACAATCTTTCCATTTACTTTTGCACCAACCATCTTATTTCCGACAGCTGAATGAATGCTATAGGCAAAGTCAATTGGTGTTGCACCATTTGGTAAATTCTTAACATCTCCAGATGGTGTAAATGCGAATACCGTGTCAGAGAATAAATCCAAATCACTTTTTAATAAGCTCATGAATTCTTTGTTATCGGACATATCCTGCTGCCATTCAAGAATCTGTTTTAGCCAGCTTAATTTCTCTTCTTCTGATACAGTTGTAGAAGTTGCACCGCCGTTATTGGTTTCTTTATATTTCCAATGTGCAGCGATACCGTATTCTGCTGTACGATGCATTTCATGTGTTCGAATCTGAATTTCGAATGGCTGGCCACTTGGACCAATCAATGTCGTATGAAGCGACTGGTACATATTTGGTTTTGGCATCGCAATATAATCTTTGAAACGGCCAGGAATTGGTTTATATTTTTCATGCATAATTCCAAGAGCCGCATAACAATCTTTGATTGAATTTACAACAATTCGGATTGCGAATAAATCGTAGATTTCATCGATGGTCTTATTCTGGTTTACCATCTTTTTATATATACTAAAGAAGTGCTTTGCACGTCCGTAGATTTCTGCCGGAATCTGCGCTCCATCAATTTGCTCACGTACTTCATCTACAAGACTCTGCACATAATCTTCTCTAACATTCTTTCGAACTGCAACCTTTTCTACCAAATCATAATATGCTTCTGGATTTAGGTACTTCATCGCAAGATCGTCAAGTTCAATTTTTATCTTGCTAATACCGAGTCTTTGCGCAATTGGACAGTAAATTTCCTGAGTTTCACGTGCAATACGAACTTTCCCTTCTTCTGACTGGTATTTTAACGTACGCATGTTATGAAGACGGTCAGCAAGCTTAATCAAAATCACTCGGATATCTTTAGCCATGGCAAGAAACATCTTACGAAGATTTTCTGCCTGCATTTCTAATCGGTTTGCGTTTTTATCTTTTGGTTCTAACGAGCTATCTGACAAATGCAAATTCTGCAATTTGGTTACTCCATCTACTAGAAGAAGTACTTCATCACCAAATTCTGCTCTCATTTCCTCTTCGGTCATTACCGTATCTTCTAATACATCGTGTAACAATCCTGCTGCAATCGTTTCTTTATCTAATTCTAATTCCGCTAAGATAATCGCTACACAAAGTGGGTGAATAATATATGCTTCTCCTGATTTACGCACTTGCCCCTTGTGTGCCTCATCTGCAACATGATAGGCTTTTTCAACAAGTGAAATATCCGCAGAAGGATGATATTTACGAATACTTTGAATCAACTCTTCATAAATCTCTTCCGGGCTCACAAAATCTTTAATTTTCTTAATTCCCGTCGTGGAATGATATTCTTTTTCGATTTTCTCGAGTTCTTCTGTTGTAATATCTGCCATATCGCTCACCTACACGAAATAAAGATACCAAAATTATATTTCTTTTTCCTTGAAAAATCAATATTTTGTGGTATCTTCATAAATCCTGTTTGAAAATTTTGTGAAATTTTTTAAGTTTTTATTTAAGTGGCAGCTCGTAGTGGTGCATTTTGACACCATCACTCTGTTCTTCTATCGAATTTAAGCAAAAACCGAGCTTTTTCATCAGTTGATGTGATGCATAATTTTCTTCCTGTACAAATGCATGAACCACCAAGAAATCCATATTTCTTTTTGCATATTCAAGTAATGCCTGGCATACTTCGTACGCATATCCCTGTCTTTGCACTTTTGGCGAAATCACATAGCCCATTTCTAATGCAAGTTCTTCTTTTCCACCTATTACTAGATTATGATGCTCAAATCCTGCACGCCCAATAAGCTCCCCTGTTTCTTTTGAAAACACAAGCCACATTCCATAGCCAAAATAGCGATACATGTGGTTGATATACGCGCGTTCATATTCCTCTTCCTCTTGCCTCTCATACAATCCTTCTGTATATTCGGTAACTCCTGGCTGCGCGTATAATTCAAAAAGCGCATCCATGTCTGAAAGCGTAAGCTCTCTAACAATGGTTCTCTTTGTTTCAAGTATCTTCCAAGGCAGATGATGATATCTTTGATATACACGTATCAAAAATTCTTCATCAATTTCCTCAAAGCCTTCCACTAACATCTCAACTCCAAAATATCTCTGGTCTGGAATGTCAGGATTACAATATCCTAAGGTTGCAATATGATTTTCTTTTCCAAAGCGAATTGTCTGATCAGTTGCTGCAATCAGAAGCACTTGCATATCATCCTGTAATGAAAGTACTTCCTTCAAATTGTCTAACGCAACCATTGTCACATTATGTGTCTTCAGATAGGAGAGGTTTCCCTCATCCAACTCGCCTTTTTGATATACAATCTTTATTCTCATTTATGTTCTTAATCCCATTCTTTCAAAAATTCTTTTACTAGAAAAACGCAGAAATATGGAAATGTATAAATATCATTTGAACAACCAATATTAAAATCACCAAGTTTTATTCCATGGCTAATGTCACTATAGTTTTCGTTTTTTATAAGCATAGCTAAGGACTTAGATCTGTTGCTATTTGATTTCACTTCAACAGGAATCAGTTCATTTTTTGTTCTTACAAAAAAGTCCTCTTCAAGCGTAGAGTTTTCCTTTTTATAATAAAAGAGTCCTAATCCCTGTTTAACAAATGCTTCAGCAACGAAATTTTCATACAACGCACCTTTATATACCCCTAGATTCTTATTTACTCTCAAATCCTCTTGGGCTTCTTCATCTAGTGAAGAAACCAACAATCCAGTATCTGGATAGTATAATTTGTATTTGCTCTCATCAATATTTCCCTTTAATGGTAATTCCGGGTAAGTAAGACAATTACATTCCATTATTACTCCTGCATCTTTCAGCCACTCAATACATCCTGAATATTCTCTTGAACGTGCATTCTTTTGAATTTTGCTGAATTGAAATTTCTTATTTTCCTTTGCTAATTGCGCAGGAATACTTCTATATACACTGATTATCTTGGCTTGATCTAGGCCTTGTGCATATTTCCTAACGTCTTCTTCGTAATCAAGTCTTATTTGTTCTTGTGTTTCTAACGAATTAGAAAATGTTCCCGTTTCAATATATCCTTTCACAACATCTGGCATTCCACCTAGAACACAATAATCCATGAATAATGATTTATACACATCCAATTCTATTTCACTGAAAGGCTTCATATCTCTCATATGCTCTAAGATATCTTCAATCTGCTCTTTTCGATATCCTTTTGCCCAAAGAAACTCCTCAAAATCCATCGAGAACATTTCATAATCTGTTTTATTTCCAACACTGTTACTGTGTATTTTTTTATAGTTAATACCTAACATAGATCCGCTACAGATGACGTCATATCTTCCATCTATTCGAAAAGCTTTCAATGTTGTTGCAACATCCGGACACTCCTGTATTTCATCAAAAATGATGATTGTTTCTCCTGGAACAAATTTTTTTGAAGGATCAATCAGCGATATATTTTTCAACACCGTTTCAACATCATACCCATCATTTACAATCATCGAATATTTCTTTTCAAGAACAAAATTAATATATATTATATTTGTATATTGCTCATTTGCGAAATGAAGAATTGATTCTGTTTTTCCTATCTGTCTCGCTCCCTTAATAATTAGAGGTTTGTGCGCAGGGTCTTGTTTCCATCGAAACAGGAATTCATCAATTTTTCTCTTAAAATACATATTGCCCACCTCCTAATTCAAAGCATATCACAAAAAGATGGCTTATTCAATTATTTTCTCCACATTTTATGAGCATTTACTTATATATTTTTCACGTTTTATAAGCATTTCTATTTTATAAATCACATTTTATGTTTATAGTCTGTATTGTACCCAGCAAAATAAAAAATAATCCCCCCACCCTATTACAGTTTTATCTGCAAACGGATAGAGGGATGAAATATCATTCAGCCGCTTCTATTATTAACGATTATTGTTTGTTTTTGGTTCCGGATATTCTACTCCAAAAGTATCAACCGTTACTGTTTTCATAACCTGATCTTCCATTGGACGATCTGACCAGTCTGTTACTACTTCTGCAATTTTATCTACAACATCCTGTCCTTCGATGATTTTTCCAAATGCTGCGTATGCACCATCAAGGTGTGGAGCATCTTTGTGCATAATAAAGAACTGGCTTCCTGCTGAGTTTGGCATCATAGAACGTGCCATTGAAAGCACACCTGCTGTATGCGCCAAATCATTTTTGAATCCGTTCTGTGAAAATTCACCATCGATTCCGTATCCTGGGCCACCCGTTCCGTTTCCATCCGGGTCACCGCCCTGAATCATGAACCCTTTAATTACACGGTGGAAAATAAGCCCATCGTAAAATCCTTTGCTTACTAAACTAATAAAATTGTTTACTGTATTTGGGGCAATTTCTGGATAAAGTTCTGCTTTCATTACATCGCCATTTGCCATTGTAAATGTTACTACTGGATTTGCCATTTTAATTTCCTCATCTTTCTTAATATGTTTTTTATTTTGTTAAATCCTCAACCAATTCCGTAAATCCCATGAAGTGTGAGGCTTTAATTAACACGCTATCTTTTGGCTGCAAATAATTACGAAGTGGTTCTACCATTTCTTCTCTTGTTTCAAAATAGTACACTTCACAATCCGGGTTTGCCTCTTTTGCAGCACTTGCATAATTTGCAGCAAGTTCACCTGCACAGAATAATGTATGAATTTTTTTCTCACCCACATATCTTCCAACAGTTTTATGCAATTCTACTTCATTTGCACCAAGCTCACCCATATCACCAAGTACTGCAACACTTCGCCCGGTTGCATGTGAAAGCACTTCTAAAGATGCCTCCATCGATACCGGATTTGCATTGTAACAGTCATCAATAATAATTCTATCATTTTTACGAATGAAGTTTGTTCTACCAGCAATTGTCTCTGCTGATGCAATTCCCTTTTGAATCTCATCAAGTGAAAGTCCAAGTTCTAATCCAACGCTTGTTGCAGCAAGCGCATTCGATACATTGTGTTCACCTGGAATATTAATTTTTGCATCAAAATCACCCTGTGGAGTATGAATAACTGCTTCCATTCCTTCAAATCCGAGGTTTTTGATATCTGTTGCATATATCGCATTTTCTTTTCCATTCGACTTAGCTTCTAACCCATAGAAAATTGCTGGTTTGTCATTTACAACCGTCTTTGTGGAAAGTTTATCATCATCACCATTTAGGATTACAGTTCCACCTGGTGTCATATGTTCAAAGCATTCTGTTTTTGCACGTAAAACACCATCTCTATCTCCAAGTTTTTCCAAATGACATAAACCAATATTTGTGATTACACAGATATGTGGATTTGCCATAGTTGCCAAACGATGCATTTCGTAGAAATCTGAAATTCCCATTTCTAAAACTGCAACTTCATGTTCCGGACGAATACGAAACATGGTAAGTGGTAAACCAATTTGGTTATTATAGTTTCCCGTTGTTTTTAATACTTTATACTTCTGTTTTAAAACCGAAGCAATCATTTCTTTTGTACTTGTTTTTCCTACACTTCCTGTAACACCTACAATTTTACAAGTAAGATTTTCACGATACCAAACCGCCAAATCTTTCATTGCCTGAAGCGTAGAATCTACTAAAATATATGGACCTGCTGGTTTTGCAAGTGCGTGTTCTGAAATAACTGCAATAGCTCCCTTTTCAAACACACTTGGAATAAAGTCATGTCCATCCACGCGCTCTCCTTTAATTGCAAAGAACAAATTGCCCTCTTCTACAATTCGACTATCCATAACTGCGCCTGTAATCATTTCGTAGCGTCTACTTCCATCTCCTACATAAGTGCCTTTACAGGCTTTTGCAATATTTTCTAAAGTCATCCCTGCTAAAAATTGTTGTTCTAACATATTAAACCTCATATCGTTTGAAAGAAATACGTATGATTTCTTCACATAATTCATTAAAACCTATTCCAACTGCATTTGCTTCCTGTGGAAGAAGACTTGTTGGAGTCATTCCTGGAAGTGTGTTCGCTTCAAGGCAGAACATCTCACCTTTTTCGTTTAATAAGAAATCGTTTCTTGTATATGTATTAAGTCCAAGTACACGTGATACTTCTTCTGCATAATGCTGCATCTGTTTTGTAACATCTTCTGGCAACTCTGCCGGACAAGTTTCTACGGCACTTCCTGCTTTATATTTATTCTTGTAATCATAGAATCCCTGGAGTGGCGCAATTTCGATAACTGGAAGTGCTTTTCCTTCCATTACACCAACCGAGAATTCGCGACCCTGTACAAATTCCTCGATGACAAGTTCATCTTCCCAATGAAATGCTTCGTCTAATGCTTTTGTAAATTCCTCATTGTTGTTTACAATGGTTACGCCTATGCTTGAGCCCCCACAGCATGGTTTTACGATGCATGGGAGACGAAGATTTAACTTCGTCAAATCATCGACTCTATCTTCTTTTTTCATAGTAATACCAACTGGTGTTGGAATTCCATTTGCAATAAAGAACTGTTTTGCAAGTCCCTTATTCATTGCAATTGCACTACTTAAATAGTCGCTTCCTGTATATTTAATGCCAAATAAATCAAATGTAGCCTGTACTTTTCCGTTTTCTCCGTTTTCTCCATGTAATGCCATAAATACAATGTCTGCCATCTGACAAATTCGGATTACATTTGGGCCAAAGAAACAATCTGACTGATCTTTTCTTTGTGCTTTTACTTTTGCTAAATCTGGAGCAGTTTCTGGAATATCAGATACTTTTACGCTCATTTCTTCTGCGTGCGCAAATACGTCGGATAATTCTTCTTCCTTGTCACTATATCCCATAAATACATCAAGCATAATTACTCGATGTCCATTTTCTCTTAAGGCTTTTGATACCATGCTTCCTGTTTTAAAGGAAACATCACGTTCTGTACTAAGTCCACCTGCTAATACTACGATATCCATATTTGACCTCTTTTCTTTTTCTTTTCTTCATCAAATTGAACTTTTATCAGAAAGAATTATACCCTCCGAAGCTTAAAGTAACAACCCTTTTGCAGATTTTTTTACCAGAACCTTCTTTTGTACCTACAGAACCTGCCACCGGCAGCGTCCTTCGGATGCATAGCAACCCAAAAAAAAGAATCAGCTCCCCAACTGATTCTTTTCCTACATAGATGTTGTTCCCCATCAATTTTATCCTTTTCTTCGAACTTATTCTTCTATGCTTCTATTTGCCCTCGCACGTCTCGAATAAAACGAACCATACTTACAAATACTCGTCTGGATATTACGTCGTCTTTTTTTATACCTCTTCCATAGTCGAATACTTGCTCTTCTAATGCAGCCAAACTGTCTGCATTTGGAGCCTGTAAAAAATTGTAAAAACTGTCCTCTCTTATTACGTCTTCCTCCTCCAATTAATCTCTTTCCAACATCTACGCTTCAAAAGGGCCCCCATATAACTAAACGCTCTTTTGATACTCCTATTATACTTCGAACTTCCCAAGAAATAAACGCGCGTTTCGCGTGGTTTTAGTTATAAAAAAGAGTTGGCACTTGGCCAACTCTTTGTAAAATACCCCCCAGTATATTTAACACTCTGGTTCAATGATTCCGTATGTGTTTCCTTTTCGTTTGTAAACTACGTTTACTTCGTCTGTTTCTGCATTTCTAAATACGAAGAAATCATGTCCAAGTAATTCCATCTGTACACATGCATCTTCTGGATACATTGGTTTCATTCCGAAACGTTTTGTACGTACGATTTTTACTTCTTCATCTTCTGTATCATCTGCCTCAACAAATTCTGGTTTAAAGCTTGTTGCTGCATTCATTTTCTTAGAAACTAAACGTGTTCTATATTTCTTTAACTGTCTTTCAATAACTTCTTCTACTAAGTCAATTGACACATACATGTCATTGCTTACCTGTTCAGAACGAATTACATGTCCTTTAATTGGAATTGTTACTTCAATCTTCTGACGTTCTTTTTCAACACTACATGTAACAAATACATCGGTGTCCGGTGTAAAATACTTTTCAAGCTTTGAAAGCCTTTCTTCCACTGCCTCCTTGATTCCTTGTGTTAAATCGATGTTTCTTCCTGTAATTGTGATTCTCATGATGTCAGTCCCCCTTGATGTTTATTAGATACAAGTAAAATATGTATCTTGATAAGATTATATCATATTTCAAAAAGGACGCAATATTGTTTAAAGAATTTCGATAATTTTCACAAAGTTTTCAAACAATTTATGTCATTTCCTACAATTGACAAACCAAAGAGCATTTACTCCATGCTCTCAAGCTGCAAAGAAAGTTCTTCCCACACTTCCATTGCCTCCATTATTTCGGCTTCTTTTGCGTCGATTTGTCCTTGAATCTCCGTGAGTTTCGAATAACTTGACTGATATTCAGGTCGAAGAAGTTCCGCTTTTAATACTTCAAGTTCTTCTTCTTTTTGCATCAAATCTTCTTCGGCTTTTTTTACTTTCTTCTCAACCTTTGAACGTTCTTTTCCTGGATTATGATAAGCCTTCTTTGCTGGAACAGATGCTTTTTCACTTTCACTTCCGTTTACACTGATTACTCCACCAAATGCTGTATTTCCCTTATAAGAATTTTCTTCTAATAACGCAGCCTGATCGAGTTTTTCCTGATATTCTTCCCAGCCAAATCGATAAAGATTTGTTGTTCCA
>JAXJUI010000004.1:0-3919 GCA_036309165.1 Agathobacter sp.
GGTGACACTGCCTTATCAATTGGTGGCAGTTCGCCAGAATGATGAAATCCTAATTTATAAAAAGGCACAAACAGATACCGAAGAAATGAGATTTGAAGTGACTGTTTCAAAAGAAATACTAAAAACTTTGATGGAGTCGAAAGATTCGATATCAATTAATCTTTTAGAGGGGCGTGGAAGCCTTGAACTTCAAGTGTTTGACAGTATACAGGCTGCTGACATAATTAGTAAAAAAACATATACGAAAACTTTTGATTATGATATGATTAAATCAGGTTTTACAGTAAGGAATCGAAGAGAGGGAGATTTTCTTATTGTTGATGAAGATGGGCATAAAAAGAAATTGAAACAATACTTTATCAATGAAAAGATTCCAGTGTTGAAACGTAATGAAACGATTTTGCTAACAAAAGGATCAGAAGTCTTCTGGGTGATTGGAAAGCGCATTGGAGAAAATTATAAAGTAAGGCAAGATTCGAGGCGTTTTTTACGCGTTATTTACTATGGAGGTTAACTGTATGGATTATGTAACAGAACATAAGATTGAAGTGCTTATTTCAGAAGAAAAGCTACTCGCACGCATTGCGGAAATTGGAGAAGAAATTACAAAAAAATTCCAAGGAGAATCCGTATATCTGGTATGTATTTTAAAAGGCTCTATTTTTTTTACAACAGAGCTTGCAAAACGTATTAAGCTACCAATGACGATTGATTTTATGCAAGTGTCAAGCTACGGAAGTGGAACGGAGTCATCTGGAGTAGTGAATATCAAAAGAGATTTAGAAGAATCCATTGAAGGGGAAAATGTAATTATTGTTGAAGATATTATTGACTCAGGTAACACATTAAGCAGACTTGCCCCTATTTTTAGAAGCAGAAATCCGAAGAGTCTTACAATTTGTACGCTTCTCGACAAACCAGACCGTCGCGTAGTAAACGATGTAAAAGTGGACTATACAGGGTTTACGATTCCGGATGAATTTGTAGTGGGATTTGGTCTTGACTATAATCAAAAATATCGCAACCTTCCATTTATTGGTTCTGTTGTGATGAATGAAATATAAAGGAGAAAGAAAGTTGAATACAAAAAAGAATAATACAGTGAACTTCAAAGGGTTTGGAATATATCTTCTCCTGATCGCTGGTATAGTATTAGTGTGGTTTTGGTTAAGTGGAACAGCATCGACAAGTTCTTATACAAAATCAGATTTTCAGAAAGATTTGGTAAATGATAATGTTATTGCGGTACGTGTAGTGCAAAGCCGTGAGATTCCAACGGGTAGTTTACGAGTAACACTCAAGGATGAAAAAACCAGAGTTTTATATGTATCTGATGTCAATGAGATACAGAAACTGATGGATGAATACGAATATGATGGATATAATGTACTTGATGTTCCTGCAGAAAACTGGATTGTGAAATTACTACCTTATCTGTTAATGTTTGGTGCTTTATTTGTTCTGTTTGTAATCATGAATAATAATGCGTCAACACAAGGCGGCGGTGGAAGCAAAATGATGAATTTTGGAAAGAGCCGTGCAAAGTTATCAACAGATGATAATAAAATTAATTTTACAAATGTTGCTGGATTGTGTGAAGAAAAAGATGAACTAGAAGAAATTGTAGATTTCTTACGAGCTCCCAAAAAATATACAAAGCTTGGTGCAAGAATTCCAAAAGGTGTGCTTTTGGTAGGACCTCCTGGTACTGGTAAAACACTTTTGGCGAAAGCGGTTGCTGGAGAAGCTGGGGTTCCTTTCTTTAGTATTTCCGGTTCAGACTTTGTAGAAATGTTTGTTGGTGTCGGTGCATCCCGAGTAAGGGATTTATTTGAAGAAGCAAAGAAAAATGCGCCATGTATCGTTTTTATCGATGAAATTGATGCTGTAGCAAGAAGACGTGGAACAGGTATGGGCGGTGGACATGACGAACGTGAACAGACCTTAAATCAGATGCTTGTTGAAATGGATGGTTTTGGCATTAACGAAGGTATTATCGTTATGGCAGCTACGAATCGTGTAGATATTCTTGATCCGGCCATTATGCGTCCGGGACGTTTTGATAGAAAGATTGTGGTAGGGCATCCGGATGTAAGAGGACGTGAAGAAATTTTAAATGTTCACGCAAAGAATAAACCGCTTGGTGATGATGTGAATTTGACACAAGTGGCACAAACAACGGCGGGATTTACCGGAGCAGACTTAGAAAACTTATTAAATGAGGCTGCAATTCGGGCTGCACGCAAAGAGCGAGAGTATATCGTGATGGAAGATATCCGTAAATCGTTTGTAAAAGTTGGAATTGGAGCAGAAAAGAAGAGTCGTGTTATTTCTGATAAAGAAAAGAGAATTACGGCTTATCATGAAGCTGGACATGCAATTTTATTCCACCTGCTTCCTGATGTAGGACCAGTATATACGGTATCAATTATTCCAACAGGACAGGGAGCCGCTGGATACACAATGCCTCTTCCTGAAAAGGATGAAATGTTCCGTACAAAAGGACGTATGCTTCAGGAAATTATGGTAGACTTAGGTGGACGTGTTGCGGAAGAATTGATATTTGATGATATTACAACAGGTGCTTCACAGGATATCAAGCAGGCAACAAAACTTGCAAAGAGTATGGTGACAAGATATGGTATGTCGGATAATATCGGACTTATCTGCTATGAAAACGATGATGATGAAGTGTTTATTGGCCGAGATCTTGCACATACAAGAGGATACAGTGAAAATATCGCATCAGCGATTGATGCAGAGGTAAAAGCAATCATTGATGATTCTTATGCGAAAGCAAAAGAGATGATTCTTGAATACAAAGATGTATTGGATAAATGTGCAGAACTCTTATTAGAAAAGGAAAAAATTACGAAAGAAGAGTTTGAAGCATTGTTTTAGTAAATATGCACAAAAAACTACCCAAACTTTTGTGAAGTTTGGGTAGCATTATATCTGGGGGCGTGGTAATATACTTCTTGTAAAAACCCCCCAATACATTATATATAGTTTTTGCTATACCCCATAGTAAAAATACCTTCTCCTAAAAAGACAGCGGATCGAAATGCTGTCTTTTTTACTTTGTAAAAATATAAAAGGGCGCAAAACTCCAGGTAAATATTGGAATACACATATCGCTTGAACCACAATCATTTGTATTACATGTGCAAAACATTCCGATGAGCCTCTTCAAATCAAAAGTGCATTCAGCAGGGGCTTCTGCACTTTTAGAGTCTCATCTTCATAGCACATGAAAGCATACAGATAATTATGGTTCAAGTGATATGCTGTTTCAAGAAAGTGAAAGAGTTTTGCGCCCTTTTAAATTTTCTGTAAATGTGAGGGCGCAAAACTCCAAGGAGTGGCAAATGAAGTGAAGATGGGTATATAGATAAAAAGTGTCCTGAAATACCCTGGAGAGAGTCATGTATGGGTATTTTAGAATAAAATCTTAGCATATACCCATATACAGAATTATTTGCAAGGGAAAAGGCGTGAAAGTGGGTATATGCGTAAAAATAGCAGAGGAATACCCTGGAGAGGAACTCACCAAGGGTATTTCTTGGGAATTATTACATATATACCCAAGGGAGAATCGATACAGAGGGAAAAACGTGAAAAATTAGCGGTTTTTCGTTACATTAAAGAGGGAACTTGGGTGTTTTGATAAAGAATAAATGTATATACCCACCATGGTGCTCTCAGGGAAGTTTGGATACATGTTTTGTGCTCTATATGTGAAATATGCACAAAAAACTACCCAAACTTTTGTGAAGTTTGGGTAGCATTATATCTAGGGGCGTGGTAATATACTTCTTGTAAAAACCCCCCCAATACATTATATATAGTTTTTGCTATACCCCATAGTAAAAATACCTTCTCCTAAAAAGACAGCGGATCGAAATGCTGTCTTTTTTAC
>JAXJUI010000005.1:0-53945 GCA_036309165.1 Agathobacter sp.
ACTTTCTTTCCATCAACAACTTCTTTAACTCTCTTACCATCTTTGTCTTTACGTGCAACTTTAGCTGTTACAGTAACTTCTTCAAAGTTGTCTTTTTCTTTTACTGCCATAGCAATAAGTCCTTCAGCAATTTTACGAATTTCTTTTGCTTTAGCTTCAGTTGTTACGATTTTTCCATTAGCAAGAAGTGATGTTACCTGACCTCTTAATAATGCTTTTCTCTGGCTTGATGTTCTGCTTAATTTACGATATTTTGCCATTTTGTTTTCCTCCAT
This sequence comes from Agathobacter sp., assembly GCA_036309165.1. Classification (GTDB taxonomy): domain Bacteria; phylum Bacillota; class Clostridia; order Lachnospirales; family Lachnospiraceae; genus Roseburia. Next base: position 276 of record JAXJUI010000005.1, read on the forward strand.
TTGTGGTACATCCGGCCACGCTCTTTGGTCTTACTTACCGAATGCAGTTTTCTTGTTTCTGACGATTTCTCGCCTGTTGCCACTCATGAGAATGACATATGCCACGCTCTTCGGTCTTACTGGTTCTGCCATAATGAGTTTTATAAATAAGGGATTGGAATTATTCTTCTCCCTGATTTAACTGTAAACCTAATTCTTTTAATTTTGCTAATACTTCTTCTAAAGACTTACGTCCAAGGTTACGTACTTTCATCATATCATCAGGTGTTCTGTTGATAAGTTCAGCCACAGTATTAATTCCAGCTCTCTTCAAGCAGTTGTATGAACGTACAGATAATTCAAGTTCGTCGATGTTCATTTCAAGAACTTTTTCCTGTTCATCACATCCTTTTTCGATCATAACTTCTGCCTGCTGTGCAGCATCTGATAAATCGATAAAGAGATTTAAGTGTTCGCTTAATACTTTTGCAGCTAAGCTAACAGCTTCATCTGGTTCTAATGAACCGTTTGTAAATACATCTAATGTAAGTTTGTCGTAGTCAGTAACCTGTCCTACACGAGTATTTTCTACAGTAAGATTTACACGTTCTACTGGTGTGTAAATAGAATCAATAGCGATTACACCGATTGGAGTATCGTCTGATTTGTTCTTATCTGCGCTAATATATCCTCTACCTTTTGTGATAGTAAGTTCCATGTATAATTTGCTATCTGCTCCACCATTAAGATGCGCGATAACTAAATCAGGGTTGATGATTTCGATATCAGAATCTGCCTGAATATCGCCAGCTGTTACAACACCTTCACCTTCGAATTCAACATATGCAACTTTTGGTTCATTTGTAGAACTAAGATTACGGATTGCAATGTTTTTCACGTTCATGATGATTTCTGTTACATCTTCTTTTACTCCTGGAATAGAGCTGAATTCATGTAAAACACCATCAATTTTTACCTGACTAACAGCTGCTCCTGGTAATGAAGAAAGCATAATTCTTCTTAATGAATTACCAAGTGTTGTACCATAACCTCTTTCCAAAGGTTCTACGACAAATCTGCCGTATTTTTTGTCTTCTGAAATTTCTGCGATCTCAATTTTTGGTCTTTCAAAATCGAACACTACAAAGTCCCTCCTTTTTGTCTTATCTTATAAAGACACTCTAAGCCCAGAAACCCAATATAGGTCTCTGGGCATAAAATTGCATCAATAATACTCTTAATCTTATTTAGAGTATAATTCGACGATAAGCATTTCGTCAACTGGAACGTCGATCTGCTCACGTGAAGGTAACTCTTTTACAGTTCCCTGTAATTTTTCGATGTCGCCATCTAACCATTCTGGAACGATTCTTCCACCAGTTACTTCAACAACATCTTTCATTCTCTGAAGACCTTTTTTCTTTTCTACGATTTCGATAACGTCTCCAGCTTTTACTAAGTATGAAGGGATGTTAACTAATTTACCGTTAACTGTTACAAATTTGTGGTCAACGATCTGTCTAGCTTCTCTTCTTGTTCTTGCCCAACCAAGACGGAAAACTACGTTATCAAGTCTTGTTTCAAGCATTGTCATAAGGTTAGGACCTGTTAATCCTTTCATCTTGTCAGCCTTTTCGTAGTAGTTACGGAAAGGTTTTTCTAATACACCATAGATGAATTTTGCTTTCTGTTTTTCGCGGAGCTGAAGTCCATATTCAGAAACTTTCTTGTTAGCTCTGCTTAAATTTCTTTTAGATTTTTTATCATATCCTAAATAGCTTGGTTCTAAACCAAGAGCTCTACATCTTTTAAGTACAGGTACTTTATTAACTGCCATTTTAATCTATACCTCCTAATTAGACTCTTCTACGTTTTGGTGGACGACATCCATTATGAGGTACTGGAGTTACATCTTTAATAGAAGTTACTTCAAGACCACATGCTGAGAGCGCACGGATTGCTGCTTCTCTTCCTGAACCTGGTCCTTTAACAAATACGTCAACTGTCTTTAAACCATGAATTAATGCTGCTTTTGTAGCAGTTTCTGCTGCCATCTGAGCAGCATATGGAGTAGATTTCTTTGAACCTCTAAATCCAAGACCACCAGCACTTGCCCATGATAAAGCATTTCCTTCAGCATCTGTTAAAGTAACGATTGTGTTATTGAAAGATGCCTGAATATGTGCCTGTCCGCGTTCAACGTTTTTCTTTACACGCTTTTTAGTTGTTTTCTTTGCAACATTCTTAGCCATATTAAACTAACCTACTTTCTCTTTCTAATATATTTAATAAGGTAGTTCTGTTCGCTAGGCTCTAGTTTTGCTCATGCACACTCTCGCCAATCTCACAGAACGGCCTCGCACTATATTCGAACTTCGCTTACGCTTGTTCTCATCAAGTTGCTACCGGCCTATTTTTTCTTGTTTGCTACAGTTCTCTTTGGACCTTTTCTTGTTCTTGCGTTAGTCTTTGTTTTCTGACCACGAACAGGAAGTCCTTTACGATGACGGATACCACGATAGCATCCAATTTCCTGAAGTCTCTTAATATTTAAAGCGATTTCTCTTCTTAAATCACCTTCTACTGTCTGTGTTTCGTCAATAACAGCTGCAATTTTCTTTACTTCATCGTCTGTTAAATCTCTAACACGTGTGTCAGGATTAACACCAGCTGCTTCAAGGATACGATTTGAGCTTACTCTACCAATTCCGTAGATATAAGTTAAACCGATTTCTACACGTTTTTCTCTTGGTAAATCTACACCTGCGATACGAGCCATGTGTGTTTACACCTCCATAAAATTTTTCCTGAATATTGATAGTAACAATGTATCTGCAACCATACATCTCTTCCCGAATTCTGCCCAAATACAGCTGCGGTTGCACGCCCTGAAATGTGTGTATTCAAACATCCTTCCCATATTTTGCATATATGATCCAAGCCACTCGGTATTATAGCCCGTCTCCAGTTATGCTTCTGTTTATTATGAACAGCGCTTACTCTGCGCTGCAGCCGCACATAATGTTTGTTTGAAAAGAATTAGCCCTGTCTCTGTTTATGTTTTGGATTTTCACAGATAATTCTGATGCTACCTTTTCTTTTGATGACTTTGCATTTTTCGCAAATAGGTTTAACTGATGATCTTACCTTCACAGCAAATCCTCCTTTCTTAATAAAAAGCCCCGTATATACGGGTTTTCGCCGATATGTTCGGGTACTTTCCAAAAGTGTCCGTATAACATTATAACAGACACTTTCGAAAAGTCAATATTTTCTTTTTATTTAGATTTCTATTATTTATCTCTCCAGATAATACGACCTTTTGTTAAGTCATATGGAGACATTTCAATAGTTACTTTGTCACCTGGTAAGATACGAATGAAGTTCATTCGAAGTTTTCCACTGATTGTTGCTAAAATCTGGTGACCATTTTCTAATTCAACTTTGAAGAATGCATTTGGTAATTTTTCTACTACTACACCTTCAACTTCAATAACATCTGCTTTTGACATTTTATATTCCTCCTAGATTAAAATAAATCCAAAAATCCGGCTGCCTTTTCTTCTTCTGTTAATGAAAGAATTTCAGGTTTGCCATCTGTAATTAAAATTGTATTTTCATAATGAGCGGATAACGATTTATCTTCCGAAATTACTGTCCAGTCATCATCCATCCATAATACATCCGGTGTTCCAAGATTAATCATCGGTTCAACCGCAAGCGTCATTCCTGGACGAAGTTTAATTCCTCTTCTCCATTGTCTGCAATTTGGGATCTCTGGTTCCTCATGAAGATGAGAACCTATTCCATGACCACATAGATCATATACAACTCCATATCCAAAGCTTTCTGCATACTCAGCAATTGCATTTGATATCTCATGGAGATGCTTTCCTGCGTAGGCTTTTTTCATTCCTTCAAAGAAACTCTGACGCGTTCTTTCTATTAAAAGCTGTGCTTCTTTCGAAATTTCTCCAACTCCTACGGTTCTGGCTGCGTCTGAATGATATCCCTGATAAATTACACCAGCATCTAGGCTTACGATATCTCCTTCTTGAATAATGTGATGCTTTGATGGAATCCCATGCACTACTTCTTCGTTTACGGAAACGCAAATTGATGCAGGATAACCGTTGTAATTTTTGAATGATGGAATACAACCATAACTACGGATCATTTCCTCTCCAAGACGATCTACATCGAGTGTAGACATACCCGGTTTAATCTCTTTTCCAAGCTCTGCATGAACCTTTGCAAGGATTTCTCCCGCTTTACGCATTAGCTCAATTTCTCGGGCAGATTTTATCGTTACAGACATTATCTTATTCTCCTAATATTGCAACGATATCTGAGAATACCTCATCCATCGGCTTTGTTCCATCTACTGATTTTAAAATATTCTGACCTTTATAATAATCGATTAAAGGCTGTGTCTGATCATGATATACAGTTAAACGCTTCTGTACTGTTTCTGGTTTATCATCATCACGTAATACTGTTTCACTTCCACATGCATCACATTTACCCTCTTCTTTTGTTGGGTTAAATACGATGTGGTATGTTGCTCCACAGTTTAAGCATGCGCGTCTTCCGCCCATACGATTTACAATGTTTTCATCTGGAACATCAACATCAATTGCGTAGTCCATAGACTGTCCAAGTTTTGTTAATGCTTCATCTAATGCTTTTGCCTGTGGAATTGTACGTGGGAATCCATCTAATACGAATCCGTTTGCACAGTCTTCATTTTGAATTCTATCCACTACAAGGTCGCATGTAAGTTCATCTGGAACTAATGCACCCTGATCCATATATGTTTTTGCCTTTTTACCTAATTCTGTACCATTTTTGATGTTGGCACGGAAAATATCTCCTGTTGAGATGTGTGGAATCTCATATTTTGCTGCAATTTGTTTGGCCTGAGTTCCTTTTCCTGCTCCAGGAGCACCTAACATAATGATTTTCATTTTTTTCTCCTTATTTCATGCACGAATGGAGATACCGAAAATCAGTATCTCCAAAAGTACAAATTAGTCATTTAAAAATCCCTTATAGTAACGAACTTTCATCTGTGATTCAATCTGTTTTAATGTTTCAATGATTACACCAATAATAATGATTAATGATGTTCCACCGAAAGAAACATTAGCACCAAATACACCACTAAAGAAAATTGGTACTACTGCTACAATTGTTAATGCAACAGCACCTATAAGAACGATATAATTTAATATTTGATTTAAGTAATCGCTTGTTGGTTTTCCAGGTCTGATACCAGGAATAAATCCACCAGCTTTCTTCATATTGTTTGCAATTTCTAATGGATTGAAAGAAATCTGTGTATAGAAATATGCAAAGCCAATGATTAATACAATGTAAACCACAAGACCAATTGTATAAATTGGCTGTTCTGGATCACACCAGTTTGACTGGCTTAATCCTCTTAAGATTTTGCTTCCGATACCATTTCCATTATTTTTGCCAGCAAGACCAGCAATAATAACTGGTGTTGACATTAATGACTGAGCAAAGATAACTGGAATAACACCAGATGTGTTTACCTTTAAAGGAATATGTGTCTGCTGACCACCAACCTGTTTTCTTCCTTGAATCTTCTTAGAATACTGAACAGGAATTCTACGTTCTGCACCCTGAAGTAAGATTACGAAAACAATCATTGCCAAGATTACAGCGAGAATGATTAATCCTGCCACTGTAGCTTTTGCAATTGATTTGCCTTCAATAAACATTGTCCAAAGCGATCCCATATCCTGTGGTATACGAGAGATAATGTTGATTACTAAAACAATAGAAATACCATTTCCAATTCCCTTTTCGGTAATACGCTCACCAATCCACATCAATACTGCAGAACCTGCTGTAAGTGATGTCACTACTGTTACAATTGTAAGTGGGCTCTTATCAAGAAGATATCCACTTCTATAGAAACCAACTGTTAATCCGATAGATTCGATTAAAGCAAGAACGATTGTTAAATATCTTGTGATTTCAGCAATTTTCTTTCTTCCATCTTCTCCATCTCTTTGCATTTCCTCTAATTTAGGAATTGCAATTGTGAGTAACTGCATGATGATTGATGATGTAATATATGGTGTAATGTTTAATGCAAATACTGACATCTGTAAGAAAGATCCACCAGTAATTGCATTTACGAAACCAAATCCGTCTGCTGTTTGCGATTCAAACCATTGCTTAAACACTTCTCCGTTAACACCAGGAACCGGAAGCTGACTTCCGATTCTGATGACGATTAACATGAAAAATGTGAATAAAATTCTGTTACGAATATCTTTGATTTTGAAAGCATTACGGAGTGTCTCAAACATTAGATCACCTCTGCTTTTCCACCAAGAGCTTCGATTTTTTCTACAGCGCTTGCACTAAAAGCGTTTGCCTGTACAGTAAGCTTCTTAGTAAGTTCACCATTTCCAAGAATTTTAACACCATCTCTTGGGTTTTTAACGATACCAGCTTCGATTAATGTTTCAACAGAAACTACTGAACCATTTTCGAACTGTTCAAGAGCTGAAATGTTAATTCCGATGATTTCCTTAGAGTTACGGCATTTGAAGCCTCTCTTTGGTAATCTTCTATATAATGGCATCTGGCCACCTTCGAAACCTGGTCTTGGAGCTCCTGAACGAGCTTTCTGACCTTTGTGTCCCTTACCAGCAGTCTTACCGTTTCCTGAACCGTGTCCACGGCCTCTTCTGAAATTATCGTTATGCACTGAACCTGCAGCTGCTTTTAAACTAGATAAATCCATTACGGCACCTCCTTATTTTAATTAAACTTCTTCTACTTTTACGTATGGTGCTACTTTACGAACTGCTCCCTGAGTAGCTGCGTTGTTTGGTAATTCAACAGTTTTTCCTAACTTAGTTAAACCAAGAGCTTCAATAGTTTTCTTGTTTTTAGGAACTGCACCGATTGTAGACTTAATAAGTGTAACTTTTACTTTATCTGCCATATCTCAATTCCTCCTAACCTAAGATTTCTTCTACTGATTTACCACGAAGTCTTGCAACTTCTTCTGGGCTTCTAAGCTGTGATAAAGCTTCGATTGTAGCAAGTACAACGTTCTGCTTATTGTTTGAGCCTAATGATTTTGTACGGATATTGTGGATACCTGCTAATTCACATACGGAACGAGCTGGACCTCCAGCGATGATACCTGTACCTTCAGGAGATTTCTTTAATAAAACAGAAGCTCCTGTAAATTTACCTGTTACATCATGTGTAATAGATTTGTTGTCGTCTAATTTAACGCTGATCATGCTCTTGATTGCATCTTCTTTACCTTTGCGGATAGCTTCAGGAATTTCAGCTGCTTTACCAAGTCCAGCGCCAACATGACCGTTTTTGTCACCAACTACAACGAGGGCTGTGAAACGCATGTTACGTCCACCTTTAACAACCTTTGTTACACGTTTGATGTCTACTACCTGGTCAACTAATTCTAATTGACTAGCATCAATGATTTCACGTCTCATGTTTGTCTCCTCCTAAAACTCTAATCCAGCTTCACGAGCTGCTTCTGCTAATGCTTTTACTTTTCCTGCGTAAATGAAGCCACCTCTATCGAAGACAACAGTTGTAATACCTTTATCTAATGCTTTTTTAGCGATTACAGTACCAAGATGTGCTGCAGCCTCTACGTTATTAGTCTTTTCAACTTCTGCTTTAACGTCTTTGTCAAGAGTTGATGCAGAAACAAGTGTATTTCCAACTGTATCATCAATAATCTGAGCATACATATGGTTATTGCTTCTGAATACAGCTAAACGTGGGCGTGCAGCTGTTCCAGCAAGATGATTACGCATTCTGTTATGTTTTTTTACACGAACTTCTGTTCTTGATTTTTTACTAACCATTACTTGTCCACTCCTTTAATTATTTCTTACCAGTTTTACCAACTTTACGTCTAATAACTTCATCAGCATATTTAATACCTTTACCTTTGTAAGGTTCTGGTCTTCTCTTATCTCTGATTTCAGCTGCGTACTGGCCAACTTTTTCTTTATCGATACCTTTTACAGTGATTTTGTTATCTGCTACTTCAGATTCTACTCCTTCAGGATCTTCCATAAGAACTGGATGTGAGTATCCAAGGTTTAATGTAAGAGTTTTTCCTGCTTTAGAAACTTTGTAACCAACACCGTTAACTTCAAGAACTTTTGTATATCCTTCAGTTACACCAACAACCATGTTGTTGATAAGTGTTCTTGTTAAACCATGTAAAGATTTCATTTTCTTTAAATCGTTAGGTCTTGTTACTACGATTTCAGAACCCTCTAATTTGATATCCATTTCTGCTGGAAGTGTTCTTTCAAGAGTTCCTTTTGGACCTTTTACAGTCACATGATTATTTTCTGCAATTTCCACTGTTACACCAGCTGGAACTGCGATTGGCATTCTTCCGATTCGTGACATGCCCGTACCTCCTTAAAATATTCGGATTAATTTGTTTCTATATATTCGGCTTCCACTCGACTTTACTAAGTCGCTTTCGGCCCGACTTTACTAAGTCGCTTTCGGCTTCCGCTCGACTAACACGCCAACTTCGTTAACACTCGTTGCCGTTAAGTCTCGGGAAGGGCTTTCTCACTAACCTCGTGCTTGTGCACGAGCTAAGTGTTCAATGCCTACCAAACAAATGCTAATACTTCTCCACCAACCTGAAGCTTACGAGCTTCTTTATCTGTTACGATACCCTGGTTTGTAGAAAGGATAGCGATTCCTAAACCACCAAGTACTGATGGAATTTCGTCTTTACCAGCGTATACACGAAGACCTGGTTTAGAGATTCTCTTAATACCTGTAATGATTTTTTCGTTTTTGTCTGCGCCATATTTTAATGTAACGCGGATTGTTTTGAAGTTTCCGTCTTCGATGATATCGTATTTTTCGATGAAACCTTCGTCTAAAAGGATTCCAGCGATTGCAACTTTCATCTTAGAAGCTGGAATATCTACTGTATCATGTTTAGCAGTGTTTGCATTACGAATTCTTGTAAGCATATCTGCGATTGGATCACTTGTTACCATTCCCATGATGTATATTTCCTCCTTTTCTTTGTGCTATCGGCCTACCAAGACGCTTTACGAACGCCTGGAATCTGGCCTTTATATGCTAATTCACGGAAACATACTCTACAGATTCCGTATTTTCTTAAAACTGAATGTGGACGTCCACATACGCGGCAACGTGTATATTCTCTAGTAGAGAATTTCTGTTTACGCTGCTGTTTAACTTTCATACTAGTCTTAGCCATTTAAAATTCCCTCCTATTATTTAGCGAATGGCATATTAAACTGTGCCAATAATTCACGTGCTTCTTCATCTGTTTTTGCAGTTGTTACGAAGATTACATCCATACCTCTTACTTTATCAACTTTATCATATTCAATTTCAGGGAAGATGATCTGCTCTTTAATACCAAGAGCGTAGTTTCCACGTCCGTCAAATGCATTAGGGTTAACACCTCTAAAGTCACGTACACGTGGTAATGCTAAGTTGATTAAGCGATCTGCAAATTCATACATTTTTTCTCCACGTAATGTAACTTTACATCCGATTGGCATACCTTCTCTGATTTTGAAGTTAGCTACCGCATTTTTAGCTTTTGTAGTAACTGCTTTCTGTCCTGTAATAGCTTCCATGTCTTTTACAGCTGCTTCAAGAAGTTTTGCATTTTCTTTAGCTTCGCCAACACCCATGTTAACTACGATCTTATCAAGCTTTGGAATTTCCATAGCGTTTTTATATCCGAATTTTTTGACCAATGCGTCTTTGATCTCATTTTCGTACTGTTCTCTAAGTCTACTCAACGTTTCGTCCTCCTCTCTTCAATTAATCAATGATATCGCCTGTTGATTTAGCAAAACGAACTTTTTTGTCTCCATCCATTTTGAAACCTACACGAGTAGCTTTTCCTTTATGAAGGAACATAACGTTTGATGCATCAATAGGTGCTTCCTGATGAAGGATTCCACCGTTCTGATTAGCCATGCTTGGTTTTGCATGTTTTGTAATCATGTTGATTCCTTCAACAAGAACTGTATTGTTTTTCTTATTTACAGCAATAACTTTGCCTTCTTTGTCTTTGTCTTTACCAGCGATAACTTTTACCATATCGCCTGTTTTGATTTTCATACTTGACATCTCGATCCTCCTATAAAACTTCTGGAGCTAAAGAAACAATCTTCATGAACTGTTTCTCACGAAGCTCACGAGCTACTGGTCCAAAGATACGAGTTCCTTTTGGAGTTTTGTCATCTTTGATAATAACTGCTGCGTTTTCATCAAATTTAATATAAGAACCATCTTTACGACGGGCACCTTTTACTGTACGAACTACAACGGCTTTAACTACGTCACCTTTTTTTACAACGCCACCTGGTGTTGCATCTTTAACAGTAGCAACGATTACGTCACCGATGTTCGCATATCTTCTGGTAGATCCACCCATTACGCGGATAACAAGTAATTCTTTAGCGCCCGTATTATCGGCAACTTTAAGTCTACTTTCCTGCTGTACCATGCTTGTAGCCTCCTTTTATTATTTTGCTCTTTCCATGATTTCTACAAGTCTCCATCTCTTATCTTTAGATAATGGTCTTGTTTCCATAACTTTAACTGTATCGCCGATTTTAGCTTCGTTGTTTTCGTCATGGGCTTTTAATTTGTATGTCTTTTTAACGATTTTGTTGTAAAGTGGATGTCTTACGTTGTCATATACAGCTACAACAACTGTTTTATCCATTTTATCGCTTACAACAACACCAACACGTGTTTTTCTAAGATTTCTTTCCACGATTGAAGTCTCCTTTCTGATAGGATTATAGATTACTCAGCAACATTCTCTTTTGCTGTGATAACTGTCTGAATTCTAGCGATGTTCTTGCGAACTTCTTTAATTCTAGCTGTGTTATCTAACTGATTTGTTGCGTTCTGGAATCTTAAATTGAAAAGTTCTTTTTTAGCTTCTACTAGCTGTGCCTGTAAATCAGCTACAGACTGAGTTTTTAATTCTTCTAAATATGCACTTGTTTTCATTATGATTCACCGCCTTCTAAATCTGCACGTGAAACTACTTTGCATTTGCAAGGTAATTTGTGTGTAGCAAGACGTAATGCTTCACGAGCAACGTCTTCCTGTACTCCGGAGATTTCAAATAATACTCTACCTGGTTTAACAACTGCTACCCAGTATTCTAATGAACCTTTACCAGAACCCATACGAGTTTCAGCTGGTTTAGCTGTAACTGGTTTATCTGGGAAAATTTTAATCCAAACTTTACCACCACGTTTTACATGACGAGTCATAGCAATACGGGCAGCTTCAATCTGATTTGAACGGATCCAACATGGTTCCATAGCTACGATACCAAATTCACCATTTGTGATTTTGTTACCTCTTGAAGCTTTACCTGTCATTGATCCACGGAACTGTTTACGATGTTTTACTCTCTTTGGCATTAACATAATTACTGAGCTCCTCCTTCCTTATTAGCTTTTGTAGGAAGTACTTCGCCGTTGTAGACCCAAACTTTAACACCTACTTTACCGTAAGTTGTATCTGCTTCAGCGAATCCATAATCGATGTCTGCACGTAATGTCTGAAGTGGAATAGTTCCTTCAGAATAGAATTCTGTACGAGCCATATCAGCTCCACCAAGACGTCCTGAAACTGCAGTTTTGATACCTTTTGCACCAGATTTCATTGCACGTCCCATGCAAGATTTCATTGCACGACGGAATGATACACGGTTTTCTAACTGTAATGCGATGTTTTCAGCTACTAACTGAGCATCACGATCTGGTCTTTTTACTTCTTTAATATCTACAACTAATTTCTTTGTTGTTAATTTCTGAACTTCTGCTTTAATCTTTTCGATTTCAGCACCACCTTTACCAATTACAACACCTGGTTTAGCTGTATAAAGGATTACTTTTACACGGTCAGATGCTCTTTCGATTTCGATCTTAGAAACACCAGCAGCGTATAATTTGTTCTTTAAAAATGTTCTGATATTATAATCTTCTACTAAGTAATCTGCGAAATCAGCATCTGCATACCATTTAGAATCCCAGTCTTTGATAACGCCGACTCTTAGTCCATGAGGATTAACTTTCTGTCCCATGTCTGCCTCCTATCTTTCATCAAGCACGATTGTAATGTGGCTCATTCTCTTTTCGATTCTGTAAGCTCTACCCTGTGCTCTAGGTTTGATTCTCTTCATTGTTGGTCCTTTGTTTGCATAACATTCTGCAACATAAAGGTTTTCTGCTTTCATTCCATTGTTGTTTTCAGCATTTGCGATTGCTGATTCTAATAACTTTTTAATTAAGCTTGAAGCATAACGTGGATTGTAAGTTACGATAGCAAGTGCTGTTGCAACATCTTTGCCACGGATAGCATCTAATACAAAGCAAGCTTTCTGAACAGACACTCTAGCATAAGATAATTTAGCTGAAGGTCTTGTATCTCTTACTTCATTTCTTTCTCTTTTAATCTGGGATCTATGTCCTTTTGCCATGGATGAAACCTCCTTTCACCTATTTTATCTTATCTAGATTTCTTCTCGTCTTTTCCATGTCCTTTGTAAGTTCTTGTTGCTACGAACTCACCAAGTTTGTGTCCAACCATGTCTTCTGTAACATATACAGGTACATGTTTTCTTCCATCATGAACAGCGATTGTATGTCCAACGAAAGATGGGAAAATTGTAGAACGACGTGACCAAGTTTTGATAACCTGCTGGTCACCAGAAGCGTTCATCGCGTCTACTTTTTTCAATAAGCTTTCATCAGCAAATGGTCCTTTTTTAAGTGAACGTGCCATTGATATAACCTCCTAATTATTTGATAGCTCTACCGTCTCTTCTTCTTACGATAAGCTTGTTAGACTGTTTGTTTTTCTTACGTGTCTTTAAGCCGAGTGCTGGTTTACCCCAAGGTGTGCATGGGCCAGAACGACCGATAGGTGCTCTACCTTCACCACCACCGTGTGGATGGTCATTAGGGTTCATTACAGAACCACGAACTGTTGGGCGGATACCCATGTGACGTTTACGTCCGGCTTTACCAATGTTTACGAGGTTGTGGTCACCGTTTCCGATAACACCGATTGTTGCACGGCATCCGATAGGAACCATTCTCATTTCTCCTGAAGGAAGACGAAGTGTTGCGTATTTTCCTTCTTTAGCCATAAGCTGTGCGCTAAGACCTGCAGAACGTACTAACTGTCCACCTTTTCCTGGTAACAATTCAATATTGTGAATCTGTGTACCAACTGGAATGTTTTCAAGTGGTAAGCAGTTACCTACACGTACTTCAGCTTCTGGACCAGACATAACTTTCATTCCGTCTGTAAGTCCTGCTGGAGCAAGGATGTATGATTTTTCACCATCTGCGTAGCAGATAAGTGCGATGTTAGCTGTTCTGTTTGGATCATATTCGATACCGATTACAGTAGCTGGGATACCATCTTTTCTTCTCTTGAAATCGATGATTCTGTATTTTCTTCTGTTTCCACCACCATGGTGTCTAACTGTGATTTTACCCTGATTGTTACGACCAGCGTGTTTCTTTAAAGAAGTTGTAAGTGATTTCTCAGGAGTTGTTTTTGTAATTTCTGAGAAGTCTGAGCCAGTCATATTTCTTCTAGAAGGTGTATATGGGTTATATGTCTTAATTCCCATTGTATTTCTCCTTTCGACTCTTGTTATCGCGCCGTCGTGGCGCATATTTGCTACTTATTAAAGACCTGCGAAGATTTCGATGTCTTTGCTATCAGCTGTAAGCTGTACGATAGCTTTCTTTGTTTTAGCAGTTTTTCCAGTTACCATTCCACGACGTTTGTTTTTTCCATCCTGGTTCATTGTGTTAACTTTTGCAACTTTTGTTCCTTCGAACATTTTTTCAACTGCTTCTTTAATCATTGTTTTGTTAGCTTCTGGATGAACTAAGAAAGTATATTTCTTTTCAGCCATTGCAGCCATAGATTTTTCAGTAACTACTGGTTTAAGGATTACATCATAATATTGTACGTTTGCCATTATGCATATACCTCCTCGATAGTTGCTACAGCAGCTTTTGTAACTACTACTGTGTCGTATTTAAGAATATCAAATACGTTGAGTTCGTTTGTCTGAGCAGTCTTTACTGTAGGAACGTTAGCAGCTGAAGCGATTACGTTTTTGTTCATATCGTCTAATACTACTAATGCTTTTTCTACTTTAAGGTTGTTCATAACCTCAACGAATTTCTTTGTTTTGATTTCATCTAATTTGAATTCATCAACTACTACAAATTTATTTTCTGCAACTTTTGATGTTAATGCAGATTTTAATGCGATTCTCTTTTCTTTCTTGTTAAGTTTGAAAGAGTAATCTCTTGGTACTGGAGCAAATACAACACCACCACCTGTGTACTGTGGAGCTCTTGTAGAACCCTGTCTTGCATGACCAGTTCCTTTCTGTCTGTATGGTTTCTTTCCACCACCGCGAACTTCAGAACGTGTTTTAGCTTTCTGTGTTCCCTGACGGTTATTTGCAAGCTGCTGAAGTACTGCTAAGTGAACTAAGTGTTCGTTAACTTCTACACCGAAGATAGCGTCGTTTAATTCGATAGTATCAACTTCTTTACCAGCCATATTTAATACTGCTACTTTAGCCATGATAAAGTTCCTCCTTTCTTACTTTGAGCACTATTTAGATTTTACTGACTCTTTTACTGTGATAAGGGCTTTTTTAGCTCCTGGAACTGCACCCTTGATAAGTAATAAGTTGTTCTCAGCGTCTACACGTACAACTTCAAGATTCTGTGTTGTAACTTTTACGCTACCCATGTGACCTGGCATTCCTTTTCCTTTGAATACGCGGCTAGGTGAAGAACATGCACCGTTTGAACCCTGGTGACGGTGGAATTTAGAACCGTGAGCCATTGGTCCTCTGTGCTGACCTAATCTCTTAATAGCACCCTGGAAACCTTTACCTTTTGAAATTGCAGATACGTCTACTTTGTCGCCTTCTGCAAAGATATCAGCTTTGATTTCGTCTGCTAAGTTATAATCTGCAGCGTTTTCTAATTTGAATTCGCGAACGAATCTCTTTCCTGAAACACCTGCTTTTGCAAAATGTCCCATTTCTGCTTTGTTTACACCATTTCTGTGGTAAACTTCTTTGTTTCCGTTAGCATCTTTGTTAACAACCTTTTCTTTCTTGTCAACAAAACCAACCTGAACTGCGCTGTAACCATCATTTTCAACTGTTTTAATCTGTGTTACAACACATGGACCAGCCTCTAATACAGTAACTGGAACTAAAACGCCATCTGCATTGAAGATCTGTGTCATTCCGACTTTTGTTGCTAAAATCGCTTTTTTCATTTTTTTACCTCCTGTTTTCTACAGCGGAACGCTTCTTGCTCTACTTATTAAAAAGTGAGAGTAGCGGACCCGTTCATCCTAGAAAAGTTTATATAATAAACCATTCGGGGATATACATATTTTTGTGTTCCTTATTATAAGGAAAAGTTTGATGAAGAATTATTTGTTCTTCATTTTGATATCAATGTAAACACCAGCTGGCATTTCAACTCTTGTTAATGCGTCAACTGTTTTCTGTGTTGGAGCAATGATATCGATAAGTCTCTTATGAGTTCTCTGTTCGAACTGTTCACGTGAATCTTTATATTTGTGAGTAGCTCTTAAGATAGTAACAACTTCCTTTTTAGTTGGAAGTGGCACTGGTCCGCTCACCTGTGATCCGTTTTTCTTTACAGTTTCGATAATTTTTTTTGCTGATGAATCAACTAATTCGTGATCATAAGCTTTGAGAGTGATTCTCATTACTTGACTTGCCATAAAAAAAGTCGCCTCCTTTTCGCACTTTTAATTTCAGTACGACAAGCGGTGACTGTACACATCTCCGTGTGTGTCCTAAGGATTAACACACGTGTTTCTACTTGACCTGTAGACTTAATTGTTTGTACAGTGACTTGCCGTCAGTTTCCTAACTTGACATTCGCTCCGCCGAATTCTCTACCTCCGTGGGTAGTAACTTCAAACTTCATAGCTATCATGCCACAGCAATGGTTATTATACACGAGACTTTTTAGAATTGCAACAAAAATTTTAAAATATTTTTTCTTTTTTCCAAAAAGGTCATTCGAAGATTGACGAACCTCTTTCTTCTATATATAATAAATTTCAGTTTCAGGTACATTCTTACATAAATATAGAAGGAATGCAATTCCTAATTTTATAAAAAGAGAAAGGAGTCCCTTATGTGGATTGCAAACAATTGGAAAGATTATCAGGTAATCGACTGTTCCAAAGGTGAAAAATTAGAACGTTGGGGTCAATACACTTTAGTTCGTCCAGACCCACAGGTTATTTGGGATACCCCAAAAAAAGAAAAGGGTTGGAAGAAAATGAATGGCCATTATCATAGAAGCAAAAAAGGTGGCGGCGAATGGGAATTCTTCGATTTGCCAGAACAGTGGCAAATCCATTACGGTTCTCTTACCTTCAATTTAAAACCATTTAGTTTTAAACATACCGGCCTCTTTCCAGAACAAGCAACCAACTGGGACTGGTTCTCTGAAAAAATCAAAAATGCCGGACGTCCAATTAAAGTCCTCAATCTTTTTGCTTATACTGGCGGAGCCACACTCGCAGCAGCCGCAGCCGGTGCAAGTGTAACTCACGTAGATGCATCCAAAGGTATGGTTGGATGGGCAAAAGAGAATGCTGTTTCATCCGGACTTGCTGATGCACCAATTCGTTGGATTGTAGATGACTGTGTAAAATTCGTAGAACGTGAAATCCGCCGCGGCAATCATTATGATGCCATCATCATGGATCCACCTTCTTACGGAAGAGGACCAAAAGGTGAAATCTGGAAAATCGAAGAAGCTATCTGGCCACTTGTACAATTATGTGCAAAACTTCTTACTGACAAACCACTTTTCTTCTTAATCAACTCTTACACAACTGGGCTTCAGCCCGCAGTATTAAAGTATATGATTAGCACCGCACTTTCCGATTTCCCAGGAACTGTTGAAGCAGAAGAAATCGGACTCCCAGTTTCCTCAAACGGACTTGTACTCCCTTGCGGTGCATCTGGTCGTTTCACAGGAAAATAATTTGTACGTTTCCTATAAAAAAGTAGCAAATCCTTTACCAAAGTTTTTCTTTAAAAGGATTTGCTACTTTTCTTCTTTTATTAATGAAGTTCTTCTATAAATGTTACTTTTCTACAAAATACGCTTTTTCTTTAAGAACAGTAAAACCAAAATACAAAGCACAAGTGTTGCAACACAGATAATCAAAAATCCGTGTGCGGTATTTGCAAGTGGCACCCATTCTGAATTTACGTTCATTCCATATAATCCTGAAATAACGGTTGGAATAGCCATAATTAATGTGATGACCGTAAGCGACTTCATTACATTATTGAGTCGGTTGTCAATCACCGAAGACATCAACTCTCTAGTACCATTTATGATATCACGATAAATCATTGTCATCTCTATCGCCTGTTTATTCTCGACAATTACATCATCTAAAAGTTCTTTATCTTCCGGATACTGTTCTAATCGTTTGTATCTCGTCAAACGATCAAGCACAACTCCATTCGAACGAAGTGATGTTGCAAAGTAAACAAGTGTAGATTCCAATTCATGAAGTGCAATTAAATCTACTTCTTCCGTATCCTCTGCTACTCGTTCTTCAATTTCTGTACGCTTCTTATCTATAATACGAAGATCACTCTGATACAACACAGAACTACGATAAAGGATCTGATACACAAAACGAAGTTTCTTTTTAGTCGAGAATTCTTTTACTCGGTTATTTAAGAAAGCTTGTAATACCGGAGTTTCCTCTGTACAAATTGTTACAATTACATCATCCGTCAAAATAATACCAAGCGGAATGGTTGTATAACTTTCTTTCTCATGTCGAATCTCTACAGAAGGGATATCCACCAAAATAAGTGTATATCCATCCTGAAGTTCGATACGTGAGCTTTCCTCTTCATCGAGTGCCGCAAGGACATCTTCCACACCCACGTCAAGTGCATCCGCAATCATCTGACCTTCCGAGACGGAAGGATTCACCATCTGTACCCAGACGCCTGGCTGGATTGTCTGTTCTTCATGAATCATTCTGTCATCGGTTTTAAAATACTTAACCATGCGACACCTCCTTCTTTACTAATTAATTCTTTATCGCTGAATAGCTCCATACAGTTTTCCAACAAGATAACTGTTTCTTACCATTGAGATATTATTTACAAAGATTAAATCCTTCGCGCCTTTCTCTCGAACCAAATCCATTAAGTTACCTTCCCAGTAGCGGTAATCCACTACATAAATGTACTGATAATGATCTACTAAAAATGGAACAAATGCATTTCCAAAAGATTCTTTTACTACAACACACGCACTTCCATCATTAATATCGCTGTTTGTAATAACAGAAAAAGGATTATCCCCTGCAATAAATCCACTATATTTAACTCCGACTTTGTAATCAGATACATCGTGGATAACATCCCATTCCAAAAGGCTTCCGTCCTGCTGTGTTACTTCCATTGTCGTATTTGCCCCTGAAAGATATGCATATAACTGATCAGGATTTGCAACCATTTCTGGTTCATTTGAATCCATATAGAAGGATCCGATAAAGTCACCGTAACATACTTCTTCGTAATCCTCAAGCGCATTCGCCTCTAAACCTGCATAATCACAGAATTTTGCATATGCATAATAGGCACCGCGTGCACTCCAATGATGGTCCGTTCTGTAATAAATATATTCATCACGATGTTGCATCAACGTTTTACAAACATTTACTTTCTTTACATCCGCACTCATCATAGAATAAATCTCTGAAATTGCTGCAATCTGATCATCACCCTGATATTCTTCCCTTCGATTATCCGGATAAGTAATCTCACTGCTAAGCGGAACAAGTAATGAATACACATTTGCTACTCCTGCCAAATCAGTTGCCGCTTCATTCATCGCTGTCGCATAAATAAGTGCAGGTTCACTCGCATAGTAATATTTTTCATAACCAGTTCCACCAATTACAACAATTGGATCAAATCTCTTGAACACCCCATCTGATGTAATTTCCGGAATCGGAATATCATCTTCCTCTTCTTCCACAGCCTCCACAAACTCAGCACCATTTGGAAGTGAAGGATCTCTGTTTTGTGTATACGTACGAACTGACACTCCAAGCCCCAACTTACTTACATTTTTATCAGATACAAAATTCGAAATATTATATAGCACCATAACATCCGTAATATTGTTTGAGAGTAAGTATTCTCCCATATCACCTTTGTAATAGCGCAAGTCAATCATATAAATATGATCATACTCATTGGTCAAAAATGGAACAAAACTATTTGCAAAGGAATCTTTTACTACCAAAAGATTTTTTGGTGTTTCGTTTCCGGTGTTTGAATTTGTAATAACAGTTTCCGCATAATTATCTCCAAAGAAATACTTATACTTATCTTTTTCTTCTAATCTATCCGGGAAAAAGATAGAATCATAAACATCTTCCCCAACTGTCATTGTAACTTCAGGCATTCCCTCTACCCAAGCATACTGCTTAATAGAATCATATGTTGCATTTGCAGAAAGCACCTTTGAATAGAGACTTCCTCTAAATTCCTCTGTTACACATTCAACACGAAAAGCTTCTTCCGTAGGAACTTCACGTTCTGAAGTTTCACACCATTTCTGGTATGCCAAAAACGCTCCATCACTCGTCCAATGATGGTCTGTTTTATAGTATAAGTTCTGATCATTGTTTTCTACAAATGTATCCATCAATGAAACAACCTGAAATCCCTCCATAGTCGCTTCGATATCTTTGATATAAGATTCCTGATCAAACATAATTGCATTATCCGGTAATTTATCTTCATATACATAACCAGATGTTGGAACCATCATAAATGTAAGTCGACTCGGTGAAATACTTCTTGCACAATAATTTAAGAAATCGCGGACTGCATTTGTATTATAAGAAACAATTTCTTCGTCAACTGAATCCGGAGTAATTTTTTCAAAATAGTAGTCGTCTTTTCCAACATAAGCTCCTCCGATATCCGTATTGCCTGTTGTACGCTCTACTGCAGATTTAAAAGAAATCCAATGATCACGTCCAATCACTTGATCATTTAAATAGTTTTCCAAATCCTCTTGAAAATCACCCTTTAAGAATCCTTCTATTGTAAACTTTGGCATTTCGGCCAAATATCTATTTTCATTTTCTGAGAAATCACGGTCTTTGGCTATCAGACTTCCAATGGCTATAATAGCAATAAATAGCACAAAGAATTCCGCTAAAAGTAATCTTGCCTTTTTCATTTGCCACCTCACACGATAAACCCGCTAAAAACGGAAATACAAAAATGGATTATATGAATCCCCTACAAGAAAAGCAAACGATAATACCAATAAGGCTACCATTACCACTGCACGAATCACATTTCCACCAATGGAATTATGTAGTCTTTCTTTCAATTTTATCTTTGCCAACAATGTATTGTAATCAAGTGATGCAAGCACGGCAATCACAAGCACTACAGCATGACATGTCAAATAGTAAACAAAATCCTGATTTATCACTTTCACTCCACCGAATCCAAACATCGCCTTAAGATATCTTCCCATTGCAGAAAAATCTGTCTGTGAAAAAATGGTCCATCCAATTACAACTAAAAACATTGTATAAATATGACCAAAGAAATTTGGAATCTTGTCTAACACTTTTAACAAGAACACTTTTTCCAGAATCAGGAGCGCTCCATAGTACACACCCCATAAAACGAAGTTCCAGTTTGCTCCATGCCAAAGTCCGGTAAGCGCCCAAACAATCGCGATATTTAAAATTTGGCGAGCCATTCCTTTTTTATTCCCACCCAGTGGGATGTATACATATTCTTTAAACCATGAACTAAGTGAGATGTGCCAACGTCTCCAGAATTCAGTAATGGTTTTTGACATATATGGATAATTAAAGTTTTCAAGGAAATGGAAACCAAACATTCTGCCAAGTCCAATCGCCATATCCGAGTAACCTGAAAAATCAAAATAAATCTGGAACGTATATGCAATTGCTCCAAGCCATGCACTTGCTACCGTAAGCTGACTTGATGCTGCAATTGTATCAAAAAGTGCACCTACCTGATTTGCAATGAGCACCTTTTTTGCAAGTCCCACAGAGAATCGAAAAGCACCTTCTGCAAAATCCGAAACACGAACTTTACGGGAATCAATTTCTTTTGCAACTGTTTTATACTGCACAATCGGTCCCGCAATAAGCTGTGAGAACAATGTTACATAAGTTGCAAAATTGATGATATTTCTCTGCGCTTTTACTTTTCCCCAATATACATCAATTGTATATGACATTGTCTGGAAAGTATAAAAAGAAATACCAATCGGAAGTGCAAGTCTAAACAACGACAAGCCAATTCCACTTATACTATTAATTGTCCCTACAACAAAATCTGCATACTTGAAGAATCCAAGCATTCCGACGTTAAGAACAATGCAAACAACGAGTACAACTTTTGCAATTGTTGCCTTTTCTTTTTCTTTGAACTTTTCAATAAGAAGTGCACTAACATAATTCTGCAAAATAGAGAAAAACATAAGGAGCACATAAATCGGTTCGCCCCATGCATAAAACAATAAACTTGCAAGTAGCAATACTACGTTGCAAAGTTTACGTGGACAGATTGCATATATAAGCAAAACAATTGGCAAGAATGCCAATAAAAAGACAAAACTACTAAATACCATAATTTACCCTAATTTCTAAACAATTTTATTTAAAAGCATCTTCAATAATGGTTTCTGCTTTTTGTGTATCTCCAGTCACACAAAGAATGACATATTTCCCCTTTTGAACAAGTACTGCATCCTGAATTCTCTTGGCTTCATCCGGCATATAATCCTCAAAAGCAGTTTCTTGATCATTCAAATAAAACTGTACGTTATCTTTCATTGTAACCGCTGTATCTTCATCCGGTGCTGTAAAAACAGCGACCGCTTCTGCTGTTGCACCATTACTCATATACATAATACCTGTAGTATCTTCTTCCATCGTAACATATAGAGACACCATGAAATCATCTACCTGTGTCAGCTTACTATCGTATTCAATTTCACTTACTAACTGTTCTGCTAATGCTGATTCATCAATTTCTTTCACCTGACCGGCACAACCCACTACACATAACATCATGGCAACAAAAAGAGAAATTGTTGCCACAATTTTATTTACATTCCTTGTCATTTTCTTATTCATCCTTAACCTCAATTATTCATGAATTCCTGAATACTTCTGCGCCTGTGCACGGATTAACTCTTCGTCATCAAAGTAATTAATTCTCATTGCACGTTTTACTTCTGCAAGAGTCTGCGCCGCTGTTTCACGGGCCACTTCAGTTCCTTTGCGAAGGATTTCGTATACAGCCGGAATATCTTTTTCATATTCTGCCCTTCTTGCACGAATTGGAGCAAGTTCTTCCTGAATTACACTATTTAAGAATTTCTTGATTTTAACATCACCAAGACCTCCACGTTCATAGTGTGCTTTTAATTCATCAAGTGATGCATATTCCGGAAGATATTCTGCAAAATGTTCTGGTTTGCTAAATGCATCTAAATAAGTAAATACTGTATTTCCTTCTACATGTCCCGGATCTGAAACCTGGATATGTGTAGGATCTGTATACATACTCATAATCTTCTTGCGGACATCTTCTTCTGTATCTGCAAGATAAATACAGTTTCCAAGTGATTTACTCATTTTCTGTTTTCCATCAATACCTGGAAGGCGAAGACATGCTTCGTTATCTGGAAGAAGCTCTTCTGGTTCTACTAATACTTCATCGTAAATAGAATTAAATTTACGAACGATTTCTCTTGTCTGTTCAATCATTGGAAGCTGATCTACACCAACAGGAACTGTTGTTGCCTTAAATGCTGTAATATCTGCTGCCTGGCTAATTGGATAAGTAAAGAATCCAACCGGAATACTTGTTTCAAAATTTCGCATCTGAATTTCTGTTTTCACGGTAGGATTACGCTGTAATCTTGACACTGTAACGAGGTTCGAATAAAAGAAACATAATTCTGTTAATTCCGGAACCTGTGACTGAATAAAGAGATTTGATTTTGCCGGATCAAGTCCTGCTGATAAATAGTCAAGCGCTACCTCTATAATATTTGTTCTTACTTTTTCCGGATTATCAAAATTATCCGTAAGAGCCTGAGCATCTGCAATCATGATATAAATTTTATCGTATTCTCCTGAATTCTGGAGTTCAACACGTCTTCTCAATGAACCAACATAATGTCCAACATGAAGTCTTCCTGTTGGTCTATCCCCTGTTAAAATAATCTTTTCATTACTCATATATATAAATACTTCCTTTCCACCCTGCTACTAATAGAGAGTACCAAAAAAACCCAAGTTTTTCAAGGAAAACTTGGGTTTTATTCTGGTTCTATTCACAAAAATCATTTTAATAATGTATACAAAAGTTTATACAATTCATTTGTATTAATCGGTTTTGCCAAATGCGCATCCATTCCCTGCTCATAGGCCTTTCGTTTATCTTCATCAAACGCATTAGCTGTAAGTGCAATAATCGGAATAACGGCTTTCTTGCGGTCTGGCAATCTTCGAATTTCTTTTGTTGTTTGATAACCATTCATATACGGCATCTGAATATCCATAAGAATGAAATCATAATATTTTGAAGGATGATTCTTTACCTTTTCTAACGCGATTAGTCCATTCTCTGCAAACTCGACAACAAATCCAGCTTCACATAAAATCTCATTTGTTATTTCCCTATTAAAAGCATTATCCTCTGCAAGAAGCAAACGTTTCCCAGCGAACACACTAATATCAATTTCTTCTTCTGTCGCCTTATCCATTTCTACTGTGTTTACAGGAAGTGAGAACACAAAGGAAAATTCAGTTCCGACACCTTCCTCGCTTTCACAATAAATTTCACCATTCATCATATTTGCCATTCTCTTTGCGATGGCAAGGCCAAGACCAGTTCCTTGAATGTTGCTATTTGCAGCTGTCCGTTCTCTTTCAAACATCTCAAAAATATGTTCCTGGAATGTATCACTCATTCCAATTCCGGTATCCTTTACTTTTATAACAAAATCTGCAATTCCATCCGATGATAATCCTGTTTGTTTAAAATCAAAAAATACAGAACCACCCGTATGCGTATACTTTAACGCGTTGCTAAGCAGGTTTTGAATCACATGCTTGATACATGCAGAATCCCCTACCATATTATGGCTGGAAATATCGCAATTTGTATGAAAATCTAAACCCTTCTCCTCCATTTGCGATCTAAAGATTACTTCTAAACTACGAAACTCTTTATATAAATCAATTGGACCAAGCTCTAATTCCATTTTTCCACTTTCAATCTTTGCCATTTCCAAAACGTCATTAATAATCTGAAGCATATTGGTAATAGAAAGATCCAATTTTGAAAGATAATCAAGCGCCACATCTTTATCATCTAAATGATTTCTTGTCAGATGGGCATATCCAACAATAGCATTCATAGGAGTTCTGATATCATGCGACATGTTAAATAAGAATGTGCTTTTTGCATTTGCTGCCTTCTTTGCATCATGTAATGCAATTAGCATTCTTTCATGCTGGTGATGTCGTTCCTTTTCCACTTTCTCAGCTCTTGTAAATGTCAACACATTATGCATCACTCGTCCAAGTCGTTTTATCGATTCTTTCTCTTCCCTCGTCCATTCTCGATTCAAATTTGTAAAATCAACAAAAGACAAAGAACCATCATATACTTTTCCACGAAAAGCCCCATAACTCATCACTGTACAAGGGAATCCATTTGCCTCTGTTTTATACTGCAAAATTCGTTCCTCATTGTAATTGCGAATGGCAGTTCGATAAGACTCGTATGAGCATGGCACCACCATACCTTCTCTACTATATTTTGGCTCAACCTCACTTTCAAACGCAATGGTATATCCACGATTTGTAGGAAGTGCCTCAAGCACATAAATCCCATCTAGCTTTAAAATATTTTTACATTCCGTCAGAAGCCATCTCACATCATCTGCGTCAATCCCTTCTTTTCCAGAGCGACGAGATGTATATGCCTGGATTGCAAAATCAATTCCACAAGAATAGCCTTCCTCAAGCATCAAATCCGTAACATCTTGGATAACCACAATATAAACGTTTCCCAAAACCTCATCATAAATGAGTCTTCCCAAATCATCTACCCAATGGATACTACCATCCTTGGGTCTGATACGATAACAAACGTGGTCTGTGTGTTCGCTTGAGTTATCTACTTGACGTGAGATTGAGTTCTTGGTTCTATCATAATCTTCTGGAAGAACCATTCCTTTAAAACTTCCTCCCACATACTCCATAAATTCTTTTTTATCGTTACACCCAAACAATTTCACACAGTTCGAATTTGCATAAATCAGCCCTTCTGTTTCATCTGCTCTATACACAAACATTCCACCCGGAAGAGATTCTCCAAATTGTTTCATTTGCTCTGTACGCCATTTTCTTAGATTGTCCATATGATTCCCCCCGAGTCAGCCAACTTCCCCTAAATCTTAAACTTTCTCACACTCTCCGTTAAATCATCAGCAATCACTTCAAGATTTTCTGTAGACTCTGCACAAGCAGAAACGATTCCATCCAATTCCTCCATTGAAGCAGAAGTTTCTTCTGTACTTGCCGCATTTTCTTCCGAAATCGCAGATAAACTTTCTACACTTGAGAGAACTTCCTCTTTTGCATTATTAAGTACAATCATTTCGTTAGAAATATTCTCAACCATATTTCCAACCGAAAGAATATCCTGATTCAATTCAGAAAAAGCAGATTGCGTATCTTCAAGTTTTAAGCCCTGTTTCTCCATCTCTTTTATAACTTCTTGCATTGTTTCAACGCTGGTATTTGAATTTGCCAAAAGGCCATTAATAATCTCTGTAATTTTTCCTGCAGCCTCATTCGACTGTTCTGCCAAGGATCTTACCTGATCCGCAACAACTGCAAATCCTCGGCCCTGTTCCCCCGCACGAGCCGCTTCAATGCTTGCATTTAAAGAAAGTAAGCTTGTTTCATCCGCAATGTTTGTAATAATTTCAACAGCTTCGCTAATTGATTGTGCTGATTTATTTGTAATATTAGTTTGTTCATGTACAAGATTTACAGATTCTTTTGCACTATGACTGATGTCAAGAAGTTCTTGCATAATAGCATTCATACTATCATTCTGTCTTTTCATTTCTCTTGCAGTGTCATTTAAAGCTTCAACCGTCTGATTGGTAGCGTCAATTGAATTACCAATTTCCATAACCTGCATATTTACACGCTGCGTTTCTTCTGCCTGACTTGTCGCTCCCTGTGCAATTTCTCCAACTGCTATATTAACATTTGAGATTGTTTCCCTCATTCTAGAAAAATTATCTCCAAATTCATCTGAGAAGTCATTCAAATTCTGAACATTTCTATGAATTCCTGTAATGGTGAGTGCTAGATTTTGAATAAGTTTTGTAATATTACGAGCAATATTTCCTATTTCATCACTTCTTTGCACAAGCTTGTTTTCTACCTCAAAGTTGAACTCACCAGAAGAAACCTTATCAATGTTTTTTACAGCCATTTCAATTGCTTTTACTATAAGTCTTACGACAAATGCTACCAAAATGCATGAAATGATTACAAGAACTCCCATAAAAATAAGATTTCCATTCACAGCCCTTGCATACAAAGATGAAATGAAATCGTTTTCAATTGCAACCAAAATAATCGTACCATTCGGAAAGGTTGAATAATATCCCATAAATGACTTTCCGCCAATCCTTACATCTTCGCAAAAATATGAACCTGATTCTTCAATCTTTTGCATTACGATGGCATCTAAAGCTTCTCCAATTGCAGGATTTCCGGAACGATCCATAATACTACTAAAAGTACTTTTATTATCTACAAACAATACCGCATCCACATCTGTTGATTCCGAAAACTTGTTTAATAATCCCTGGTAATTCTCTGGTTCTGTAACATAAAGTCGATTCACAAGTGCATACGTTGCGGTTTTTAATTCATGTTCCACTAATTGCGTTGCAGTCGAATCTCCCACTGCGCGGATTGCCAAACTTGTAAAAACAAGCAAAATAATAAGTGGAATCGTAATTGCCACCATGATTTTCCCAATAAGTTTCAAACCTTTCTTTTTGTTTATGTTCTAATCCATCCCTTTTCCCCCATAGCTTCTGACGCTTTTTCACGCTTAAATTCTAGTACCATTATACTACTCATTTTCTTGTTTTTCAATATTTTGCATGTATTTTTCCGTCTCTTTGTGCAATTAATATAAATTGTATATACTTTTTTGTTCAATTAGCAGTTTTCCATATATAAAGAGACGAGATACGCATCCCTGTGGAGTGTTTTTTATTTGATAGAAATTTCCTAGCAAATAGAAAAAGCTCCTAGCAGATTTCTCTGCCAGGAGCACGTCTTACTTTGTTTTCAAAAAGAATTATTTGCAGTTGCTTAAGATGATTTTTGTCAATTCTACTGGATCAACAATTTTTCCATCTTTGTATACTCTCATGTTACCAGATGCAATTTCATCGATAAGGATTACTTCGTCATTGTTGTAACCAAATTCAAATTTGATATCCCAAAGATCTAATCCCATTTTCTTTAAGTCATCTGCTACGATTTTTGTAATTGCAAGAGTCTGAGCTTTCATGCTTTCAAACATTGCTGGAGTCATAACTCCAAGAGCTGCAAGACCTTCACCAGTTACAAGTGGATCACCAAGTGCGTCGTTTTTGAATGTACATTCTACATATCCACCTTCAAGAACTGTTCCATCTTCAATATATTCGCCATATCTACGGATGAAGCTTCCTGTTGCAACAAGACGACAAATAACTTCTAATCCATGACCAAATACTGTTGCAGGAAGTACTTCCATAGTAGCTTCTTCAACGTTTGCATTTACGTAATGAGTTTTGATTCCAGCTTCTTTTAATAATTCGAAGTAGTGGATTGATGTTTCAAGGTTAGCTTTACCGATACCTTCGATAGTTAATCCTACAGAGTTTTCGCCTGGATCAAACACTCCGTCTTTTCCTGTACAATCATCTTTGAATTTTAACATTACGTTACCATTTTCTAATTTGTAAACGTCTTTAGTTTTACCTGTATAGATTTTTTCCATTTTGTACTTCCTTTCAGCATATTTTGCTTCATAATTTTTACAAACTCACTCTATCATGTTTTTTTGCATTCGGCAATCTGTTTATTTTTATGTTATTCATAAGTTTAACTTATGGCATATTCGTTCTCCTCAGTTTTCTAAATATGAAAGCACTTTTTAAGCACTTCATACTCACCAAGAACAAGTAATGTAATATCACTTGTCAAAATTGTATCCGGTGTAAGTGTCATTTTTATTTCACCGTTTCTTTTTATCGCCATAATGCTGATATTATATTTTTGTCTAATATTAATTTCACCGATACTCTTATTACACCAATTATCAGGAACTGACACCTCATAAATCGCATGTTCTTCATCTAATTCAATATAATCTAAAAGATGATTTGAACCATAACGGATTGCTGCCCATTTAGCCAACTGTTTCTCTGGGAAAAGAATTTCATCTGCACCATTTCTAAGCAAGAATTTAGCCTGCACTTCTCTACTCGCACGAGATACTACAAGTTTAGCTCCAAGCTCTTTTAAATTAGACGTAGTTTCAAGTGAGCTCTGAAAGTCAGAACCTATTGCTACAATACACACATCAAAATTATTTACGCCAAGAGAATCTAAAAATTCCACATTTGTACAATCACCAATCTGTGCACTTGTAACATATGGTAAAATATCATTAATTCTCTCTTCATCATCATCAATTGCCATTACCTGATGGTTCAAACGATTAAGTTCTAATGCGATATGTTTTCCAAAATTTCCTAAACCGATTAATAAAATTGATTTCACTATATTTACTCCTTATCCAATTACTTCTATCCAACAACAATTTTTTCCTGTGGTAATTTCGATAAATTCTTATTTACTCCTGAAAGTGCCGCGTAAATGAGTGTAAGTCCGCCCACACGTCCAAAAAACATCAAAATCATAAGAATAATCTGAGAAACGATACCAAGCTGTGATGTAATTCCCAATGTAAGCCCAACAGTTCCAACTGCCGAAGCAGTTTCAAATAGACATGTTCCAACCGGAATTCCTTCTATTACACTGATAATAACTCCACCGCAAATAAATAATGTCAAGTACATCATCAAAATAGTTGCCGCATTTTTTACCACATCGCTATCAATACGTCTTCCAAAAATTTGAGGACTTTCGCGTCTTTTAAATGTTGCAATCGCATTTGCAAATAACACCGCTAAGATGGTTGTTTTCATACCACCGGCTGTAGATCCTGGCGAACCACCTATCAGCATAAGTATAATCATAATACACTGACCCGGACCAGACATCTGTGCCAAATCCACCGTATTAAATCCAGCTGTTCTAGGCGATATAGCCTGAAAAATTGCTCCCCATACTCTTTCTTTTACTGTAACCCCCATTGGTTCAAAAATAAAAAAGAAAATTGCCGGGAATACAATTAAAAGCAACGAAGTAACAAGTACTACTTTACTCTGCATACTATACTGTTTAAAGTGATGACGTTTTGTACGTACATCATCCCATGTTCGGAATCCAATACCACCCACTACAATGAGTAACATAAGGACTATAATAACAATTGGATGTGTCGCATATGACGTCATCGATGCAAAAGGAACTTCTTTTGTTCCCATCAAGTCAAATCCCGCATTACAGAATGCAGAAATCGAATGAAACACTGCCATCCAAATTCCTTTTGGTCCAAAATCTGTTACAAATATTGGCATCATGACCAACGCTCCCAAAAGTTCAATCACGAAAATTGTATGAATTACAAAGCTTGTCAATCGAACAATTCCACCTACTTGGGTAGCTCCAATCGCTTCCTGCATCGTACTCCTTTGCATAAGCGAAATTTTCTTTCCCGAAACAAGAGAAAAAGATAGTGCTACAGTAATAACTCCCATTCCACCTACCTGAATCAAAAGCAGAATAACAGTCTGACCAAAAGCAGACCAATAACTAGCCGTATCCTGTACCACCAAACCTGTTACACACACTGCAGATGTTGCCGTAAATAGCGCCTCGTTTAACGGTGTGATTACTCTAGTCTGTGATGAAATCGGAAGCATAAGTAAAATAGTTCCAAGCAGTATCACTGCTGCAAAGCTTAAAATAATTACTTGAAATGAAGTCAAATGCTTTTTAACATGCAAGTCTTCCATATTGTTTCTTAACTCCTCGTTTATTTTCCTATCTAATAATAAACCCCATATCTGTATTTTTCAAATAGATTCTTTTTTGTATACTCTTAAATTTTTTGACATGTGAAGAGGAGAATATCGATTCGATATTCTCCTCAAAGCACCATTCCATTAATCTAATTGGAACATTGGCTGTACCGTCATATTAAGCTTTGTGGTGTTCCAAACTGCGGTTTTATTATTTTTAATATTAAATACAATCAA
Source organism: Agathobacter sp. (assembly GCA_036309165.1). Taxonomy (GTDB): domain Bacteria; phylum Bacillota; class Clostridia; order Lachnospirales; family Lachnospiraceae; genus Roseburia. The sequence continues at coordinate 30,983 of JAXJUI010000005.1, forward strand.
TCGGCGTTTTGGCCTTGTTATTCCACTTGCATCCTTCCAATCGCTTAAATACATCTTTGGATATTCAAGTGTGTATTCCTGGCCGTTTTGTAGATTGCTAAATCTATGAGTAGTAGGGTTTGCTACTATTACACTACCATCTGGTCCATAAATTTTATCAATATATTCTCCATCCTCATATTGAATTGTACATTCTAACACTGTACTTACAACGTTAAATTCATATGGAACGAATTTTACGGTATATGTATCTGTTGCAGTGAATGTTTCAGCCTCTAAATCATTCTCTTCTCCACCACCACTACCATTATTGAATTCCTGTGGCAATTCAATTGTGTAGTTGTTCTCTACTTCTTTAAATACTTCTTCATTTGTAATTTCAATTGCTGGTGGTTCATATGCTGAACGATATGCCGCAATCATTGTATTTACAAAAAGTTTTGCTTCCATAGCGCCATCTACCGTAGAATGACCTACTCCGGAATAGAACACATTTCCTTTACTGTAAATGTAGTAGTTGTTTGCGCCATCATTTGGTGAAACTGCATAAGTTAAAGCAGTTCCCTGTCCATGTGAATCCGTCGCATTCCATGCAGTTGCCTTATTATCGTTTGCCAACGTATACCATACGGTTACATCATCATCTTCCATATTTAATTGGTACCACTGACCATGAGTTGGTGCAATCGTAAGAGAATCATCAATCTTGTATGGATAACAAGTAACCTGGCCTTCATTTAATTTAGAAGCTACTGTTGTAATATCATTATTGTTGTTAAAACCGGTATTCTTTGCAAAAGTGCTTGCACTACAAATAGCTTCTCCGGCTGGATTTACAACCATATACTGATATAAAACTTTATACGAACTATTTCCTGCTGCTGGCCATCCAATTCTCTTTAATGCATAATAAGTAAATCCATGCTTTGCATCTGAATCAATCCAATCGTAATCGTCTTTATTCGCATTTTGGTAGGCAATCATCTGCCCCCTTTCATCTGCAGTTAACTGATTACTAATTGCTCCATACGGATTCATTCCCATCAAATCACGAAGATACATATTCGCAGAATAACCAAATGGCTTTTTTCCATCCTTCTTAACATTGTACATGGATGTCAAGTCATGTGTAAGAAGAAGGCTCTTTCCCTGTGCCTCAAAATATTTCAAATAGTCTACCGCACCATGCGCATTTGAAATATTTTTTGAACCATATGCATCACCAAATCCAATGATGATCATGTTATAGTTTGACAGATTTCCACCTAATTCGCTTTCATTTACAGGATTTGTTTCATCTAGTCCTTTAGAAAAATCAAATTTGAATCCTTTATCTTTAAAATATCCTTCGTATGTGTCAACCGTAATAGTTGTGATATCAACAGAGTAGTCTTCAAGATTCTGGTAATATGTCTTAAACAAAGTACTCGTACTTAAATTCAATTTTCCACTATGTTCTCCATCCGTTGGCATAATCTGAAGAACTTTAATGTTCTTCTTCGTACCAGAGTTATTCTTCGCAGCGGAATAACCCGTTCTTTCGTATCGGACATCCTCATTATCTGTTTTATATACTTCTATCTTCCATTGAATAAGTCCCACCATGGAAGACGCCACACGATAAGTATATGTATTGCTTCCAACTACTGCTGTTTTTGTAATTACTGCTTCTTCAGCATCAAACTTACTATTTCTATCTGCATCTACATAAATACGATATGAATATCCCGGCTGTGTAATATCAAAGCCAAATGTCATATATGATTTTCCACCTGACATTGGCAAATAATTTGGATTTGTGATAACTCCACCTGACTCTGCTCCGTCGTATTCCGGAGGAATTGTCGTAAATGTTACACATGGAACCGTATTCTTAAGTGCCTCTAAAATAGCATCCGTCTGCGAAGTACTATATACTCCTGATGTTTTTGAACTGCCAATAAATTTATAAATATTTGATTTCGAATCAATCTTTGTGGCATCCTGATTATAAAGTGCATTATCTGCTACAATTGGATATCCTGCGTTTGCAAAACTTGATAAATCAGACACTTTTTTTGCCGTAATATCATTTCCTGGGAAACGAAGTTCCGTACTATCTATGGTTGCACCAGCCGCCGTCGACAAGAATTTAACGGTTCTTGTTCTTTCAGTTGTTACATATTCAGAACTATATAAAATATCTCCTGTATGACGATAAATCAATCCATCTTTATCATCATTCCATTGTACATTTCCACTTGAATCCAGATTAAATGCACCTTTATCAAGTCCCAAATAAATCAATTGATACTTACTATTAATATCTTCAATTTTTCCATTAAATTCTGAACTTGTCTGATGAACAATGTTAATATCCCCTGTAAATTCAGGGAGTAACATACGAATATATGTCTCTTTCAATACCCATTTAGGATTATTGTTCTTATCTAAATCCACACATGGTTCGATATCTAAAACTGTGATACTGTCTGGATATGGATTCTCCTTTTCCACACCTAACCCTAGAATAAATCGAATCGCGTCGGAAGATGTTGCAGAGGTTTTTCCTAATGTATCATTTATGTAGTGACTAAAATCCGTAAATTTTGAACCAGTCTTACCAGACGGAAGGTCTGTTGTTGCATAAATCTGTGAAATACTATTGTCACCTTTATATGTATATACTCTATCATTTACCCAGTACTTATAAGCTTCCCCTGTGAAGTTTGCAGTACTATGATAATTTTTCCAGAAATCCCCTGAAGTCCATTCTGTATAGAAATTCATGTCCGTAATATATTCTTTTACAAGGAAGAACGATTCTACCGACCAATAGGTCTTTGCATCTCCTGTCTGAAGAGAAATCTCTCCATTAGAAATAATCGGCGAATCTCCACTTAAATATAGAGCCTTAAATAATGAAGAATCCATTGACATAAGCATTGTCACAAATTTGTATACATTATTACAAGACCCACTTACACTATATGTTTTTCCAGTCTTATTTAAATTCCAATCATATACATCTACTGCCACAGTCTTCTGTGTTGCACTTGAGACAGAATTGTATACTCCATCATCCATAACAATCGCTGCAAAATCTTTTTCTGCAGTTACTTTATTATACAATCTTAGTGCTGTATCCCATGTGAAATCATTACTTTCAAATGGATAAGAAGCATATGAAGAAACCGTAGAAGTCTTTCCTAAACGATTATAGTTTTTCCAAATTTCAGGAAGATTCCCAACATGACTCTTTGGTGATAAATATACCAAATCGGCATAGTCAATCCATTCCTTACTCGAGTTAAGTTCTGATGGTGTAATTGTTTTTACTACAATCGAATAAGCATCTGCTTCTTCTTGTGATAATCCCAATGTATCCGTTAAGAAGAAATCTTTGTGTTCATATTGATAGTAGTTGTAGGTAATATTTGCTCTGTCGCCTGCCTCAGATACACGTTTCGTATAAATACGATCTCCTATCGTTCCTACTTCTTTTGCTCGATCATCCGCAAATGGATTATCTCCATATTTTGCTTTTTCAAAGTCATTTACTGTATGCCAGATAAATTCTCCACCAGAAGAAACCTGAAACGTTGCAGTTCCATCCTCTGCAATAGTTCTTTTGATAGTACCATTTCCACTTCCAACGTATTCATAGTATCCTATACATTCAACATCAGATGACGTATACGCCGTCATCGCATTATCGTAATTAGCTGTATTTCCTTCTGGCTCATCTGGGAAGAAATAAGCAGTCTTCTGTGAACATGTTGCATTTCCCATAGATGCAATTGTGGTAAGCGCACTACGACCATACATATTTTCCACATCTACCGGTTCGCACCCACTAATCAAATATCCAAACTCTGCATATTCTTCATATGGTACGATTTCAAGTATCACAAAAGGACGGTCTGCGGTTCCTCTCGTTGCCGCCTTTTTGGTTTCATCGTTATACTGTGGAAGCTGCCCTAATGTGTCTACTACACCTCTTGTCACTTTCGTAGCAGCATCGTCCGCATAAAATTTTTCCTGTCCAATGACATTTGATAAAAGTCCTACAAACAAACATAGAACTATCAAAATGGAGCCTATTTTCTTTCCATTTTTTTGCATCTTAATTCTCCTTCAATGCCTATCACTATTTGTCACGAAGTTCATTTCGTACTTTCACAGTATCTGTAATCTCGTACTCTTCTTTGCCAAGTTGAAATTTAAGATAAATCTGTATTTCATCTGGATTGTTTGGGTCAATCGTTGGAACGAATTCCACAACATGTTCTCCAATACAATTTTCTAGCTCTGCATCTGAAGCAACAAGCTTTGCATTTGTATCGGTTTCCACATCAGATATTCCGTCAAATGTTTTCATATACAGATTGCCATCCACAACACCTAGCACTCGCTTCGATGCTGTTTGTGTCCAAAGTGAAGCTCCTGTTGGAAGTTTGAGTGGATCAACCTTATGTGGAATAGAATAAATCACAAGATTATTTCCTTCTATTACTTTTACATTGTTTCCTTCCATAATCCAGGTACTTACCTGTTCCATAACCACCTGCGATTCCATCTGCAAATCAATGGTATCAGAAGCTTTTCTATATCCATTTACTGCGGAACGAATAAAAAGTGTTGCTGCACCCATAACAATCACTGCCATGCTAATTGCAACCACAAGTTCCACTAACGTAATTCCTCGATTGTCTTTTTTCATCTCTATCCTTCCAACACCGGATGTTTTCCGGTTTCCTTTACAAGTGCTATGGTATAAGTTCCATTTCCTTTAATCACTAATTTCGATGCATTTGTTTTATCATCAAACACACCCGATTTTTTATATCGAATACAAACAAAGTTTGTTCCATCTACTAAAGTACCTGTTTCGCTATCAATATAAATCTCTGTTTGCTTATCTGCAATCTTGGTTCCGTTTGTATCAAAAACAGACGTTGCAAATGTATCATAATAAGTATCTACCGTTTTCATGTAATATCCGTCTGATAACTTATAGATATAAAGATAAGAATTGTTTGATTTACTCATTGCATTTGACTGCAATTTATCAATAGCTGAATCGATAGATTCTACCGTCTTTTGGGTATTGGCATAACGAACATGTCCGAAAAATGTTACCGATGCACCTGCCAAAATTGCAATTACGGCAATAACAATAATCATTTCCACAAGCGAAAATCCTTTGTTGTTTGATTTCATTTCATTATGCCTCCCTTCTCTTTTTATTCTCTATTCTTTGTCCAATTTTCATATACTAAATACTCATCAACCTTAATTGTTCCAATTACGCTGTCCGCATATGTATTATATGTTGGGAAGTAATTTGCAAATAATGGTGTTTCTAATGCTTTATCCTCTTTAAACAATCTAGAAACTAAAAGTTCATCTGCTGTAACTGTTGCACCCGATAAGAAATTAATTTTCCCTTTTGCAATAATCATTCCTTTGAAGTTTCCTTGCACGGTAACATTACCTGTTGCAATAATGATTCCTTCCTTAAAGTCCATAGGAATTGTATATGGTGTTCCCGCAGATTCATTATTTACAATTACAACAACTGTTTTATCAGTTGGAGAACGTTCTTCAAATACCTGCTCAACAATTCCTGATGTTCCGGATACAACTGGATAATCAGCCTGAATTGCAGCCACATCCATAATATTATCCACTAATGGAGTAATTGTTTTGTCTACATTTCCAGAACCATCTTCAAAACGAACATCATCTGTTGAAATTCCCGTATGAGAATCTTCTAAGTACATCTGTAAACATTTATAGTTAATTGCTAAACGGTTTGCATATTCCCAGTACACGCCATTTGCTTCTGCCGGTGATGTACCCGGTTCCCACTGGTCTCCTGAAATTGTAACTTTCTGTTCGCTAATTGGTGCACCTGCCGATGTTTGATACATCATGTCACCTTTTAGTGTATACAATGTTCCATCATCCAAAATAATCGCATCGTCACCAGCATAACTATCCACAAGTGCATTTACTTTTCCGGAATTAGCTGCATAATATGCCGCAAAAAAGTCATTTGCTTTTTGTTCTGACGCAAAATTCAAATAATAACGTGTTGAACTAATCCCACTGTCCTTGAAATAGTATGGAACAATTGGTTTTGCTGTATCTAAATAACTGCTAATATTAGATACCCCAATATATGCTTCGTATGCTGCCTTTTGTCCATCTGCAAATTTAATATTTGCGGTGTCTGTTGCATCCACATAATTTGCTGGAATATAGTATGCAAACTGGTTTGTTCTAACAGAAACAGATTCACCTAACATAATATCTGAGTTCTGTGTATTTCCTTTACTTCCTCTGGAAATATATGTTCTACCCGAAAGGAGTAAGTAGTTTAAGTCGGACATATTGATTTTTGAGTTTGTAGCATTAATCATCATCGCACTGCTAAATGAAGCATCTGCTACATTTCTTACTGCATCATATTTGTCCTGAAAATTATATCCATAATAGTTTCCGTGAAGTGTCACGGTACTTTTCTTTCCATTTAATGCCAAATCATCTGCCACGTAGATATTACCACTGATATCAAGGAAAGATTCATCACCTTTCCCTGATGTAGTAATATTTTCTGCCCAAACACGAGAAGCATCATTTCCGATTGTCATCGAGCTACCGCTGTCAACCGAAATATCCCCTCGTGTAACAATTGTATCACCTGAAATAGTAGCAGTTCCTGGAGAAACAGAATAAATTCCGCCTGTTCCTGCGTAAACATTCCCTTGAACATTGATGCCACCTGCACCAATTTCTACACTATCGTCCGAAATAATAGAATATCTCATATATTCCATTATTACATTACTTCCGTCAAAGTTAAGTTCTGGTGTATAGAACACCATATCTGTTTGGATACTGGTTTCATATCCTTCGCTATCAATATAAGATACGCCTACTTTTTGAAGTGTAAAACGTCCTTCCGTATAATCTACGTGAAAAGTTGCATCTTCTGCGATATACCATAAATATCCCTTATTCGCATCCGACAAACAGCCTTTCATAATATCTTCATCATAGTGTCCAATTTCATAGGTAACGGTTGACACATCCGCTGGATCCGGGTTTTTTTGTACAGGCTGTGTTGGATCCAAAAATGCCTGTTCTAACTCATACATATACAAGCGGGCAAACTTATCCTGGATATCACTTCCATTTACCATGATATCTCTATAATCTGCCAAAATTGTTGTATATGCACGTTCCATTGCTCCTGACGCAATATCATTGATTCCAATCGTAAGTTCATCCATAACGCCTTCTGCGCCATAGAAATTTTCTTTTCCAGATTGTTCTACTTCTCGCATCTGTATATTTGCGATTGTAACATTCAAAATAACAACTGAAATAATTCCAACAAAGATGAGTGCCACAAGCACAGCCATCAATGAGGCACCTTTATCCTGTCCTTTTAAAGACCATCTGTTTTTCATGACTACTCTCCTTTCGTTGTTTCTATGACTGCAAGTGGTTCATCTGTAGACGCATGATTCTTCTCATAAATCTTTGCCTCCACATTAATCAAACGTACTGGCGTTCCTTCACTAGTCAATTCTTTGGTATTTGTGTTAATCGTTCCATCTCCGTAGGTAACCAGACCGGTTCCTTTTTCCGCACGGATATTGGTATGCACGACTTCTGAAGTATCTAATAAATCAACAAGTAAGCGATAAGAACCATCTACTCTTGGATTCTGACAAATCAGATACAATTCCGGTAATTCTGTCAAAGGTGTTGCTGATACATTCTTTACATAGACTGCATCATTTGCACTGCTCTGATCGTAAAGAAGATAAATATTTTTAAGTTCCCCGATTCTGACATTGAGCAAATGAGAGGACGTCCACTCATCCGTAGATGATGTTCCTGTCAACCCATCAATCTTGTACACATAGTACACACAAACTGTATAGCCAGATGTATCTTTTCCGATTTCAATTTGAATTTCACGTCTCATCGCATTTCCGATTTCATCCATTGTAAATAAATGATCCGAAGGGTTTGCTACGACATGCGCACTATTCTTTGCCGCAAAAAAGGCAATCGCTTCCTCTTTTTGCATTTTCTCTACGGCAAGGACATCAGTTGTATCATCAATACCGTAGATAATTGGACGCTCATTTGTATTTGCCACAGTATCTGTTGACAATGTCACTTCAATATCGAAATTTTCATCTGTCTTTTTATAGCTAACATTTCCGGTTCCGTCCGATAAAAGATTGTTACTAACAACCGTGTATCCCATACTCGCATCTTCTAAATATGGAACACCATAAATGTCTGCCCCCGAAGGACTAACACCCGTTTTATCAATCAACTTACCTTGCACCTTTAAATCTTCCACAATTGCTTGTGCTTCAACTGTTGCCTGCTGTTTTAGCTCCATCATATGCGAATATTTAAGCGAATCCGCAAAATACTTAAGCAGCGGCAGCGAAATAATCGCAAGAATAGACATGGAAAGAACAACTTCCAATAAAGAAAATCCACTATGATTTTTTCTTACTGTCTTATTCTGCTTCATTAATTCCCACCTCTGATTGTAAAGTTGCATTGTTTCTTACGCCACTTGATTCAAAAATATTGTTAGTACCATTTCCAATACCATTGATATTTGGATTTAAGTATTCTTTTCCAGTATTTGTTAAATAGAATAAATTCACTGTCATAACACCAGTAATACGATTTGTCTCATTATCATAACTTGCTGAAATCGTAGGAATGGTTGCACGATCTTTCATACGATCAAAATAAGTAATCATATTTTTAAACTCTGCATAAGAAGCATCATAATTCATACTAAGCGATGCATAGTAACCAACATTTGCATCCGCTGGCACCGCAACTGCGTCTGTTGCCTGAGCATCTGTACCTTCTTCTCCTTCTACTGGAGTTGCCGCCGAACCTAATGAATTAATGTCTCCAATATAGTTTTCCATCAAAAAGCTAATTGTAGAAACATGCATATTTGTGTTGTTTTCTACTTCCTGCACCATTGCTATTGCTTTTTCTGTTGTCATATCTGATGGGTACTGTGCAAGGATTTCTTCAATCGTTGCTTTGTTTTCTTCGATCTGCTGTTCTACAATTCCCTGCTGACCTACCATTTGTTCAAGCTGAGCCACCTGTGCTCTACGTTCTTCGTTTTGTGTTTCAATTTCTGCAGCTTTCTTCGTTGTGTTTTGGAAAATCAAAAAATACGAAACCGCGATGCAAAGCAATGAAAGTAACAAAAGAAGCAATCTTTGTTCTGAGTGTGATAAATTAATTTTCTTCATCTTCGTTCTCCTCATCATCTGTTACATTATCGTCATCTTCATTATCCTCTGAGTCTTCATCATTTGATTCTTCATCTGAATCCTCATCTGAATCTTCATCCGATTCTTCTGTATCTTCTGTATTTTCTACCGGCTGAGTATCTTCTACAAAATCAAGAACAACGCCTAATGCTTCAATTTCTTCTTCTGTCATCGGTTTATAGCTTGCTGTAACGGTAAACTGCCATGAAGTATTTCCAGATTCATCTTCCACTTCTGCCATCGTAGGAATTGTAACATCCTGTAAAAATGGAATTTCTTTGAAGTTTAATAACATCTGTGCCGCTGTAAGCTTATGGTCACAGCTCATGTTAAGTGTAATACTACTTTCAATAATTGTTAAATTCTGAACTGTCATCGAAGTAGGAAGTTTATTTTCCAAATAGAAAATAAGGAGTCCTAAATTTTCATTTGGAGTCTGTGTAACTGCCTGGAAAGCCTGAAGTTTTCCTGCATTTGCAGCAAGTTCTTCATTTTCCGCATAAATATCCTGAATGTATGCAAGCTCAGAAATTCTATTATCTAATTTCTTTGCCTGTGTCACTGCTACTAACTCACGAATAGTTCCAATCAAAATCAAAAGCACACTAATCGCGCCTGCTACTGCGAGAATATAGTAAGCTGTTTGTAAAGTATTCTTCTTATCTTCCTTTTCTTTCCATTCCTTTGGAGTAATTTTAATTGGATTGATTGTCGCACCAATAACTGATAAATAACCAGCCGCATCAAAAGAAGCAAATCCTTCAAAACCAGCTTCCGCTTTTGCACTTTGAATCAACATTGCATAATTTGCATCTACACACTCAAGTGGAATTTCCGAACGGAACATCTTCTTAATTCCTGCAAACTGTACACCATCACCAATCAAGCGAAGTCTTCCTTTAAAATCGCCCTTGGCCTGGTTTTGGTAATACTCAAGAGCTGTATATACAACCCTCATATGATATCCAATCGCTTCTTTCACGTCTGCATATGCTTCTTCAAGCACTTCCTGACGACGGTTCAAATCTTCAATACCACTGTTTTCAAATTCTACTGCGTTTGGTTTCGTATGTAACACATCATGTGTTTTTAAGAATTCAAATGCTTCGTACTCATCATTAACGCCAAACACAGAGTGGTCTAACACGGATGAAAGTGCCGTACCGTAACCATATGGTGTAATACGCTGGAACACAATCTTCTTATCTGAAATCATACTGATAATCGTTGCCTGTTCCTCAATCTGTACTACAACAGAATCTTCTGTAAAGTAACTATTAATAAAGGAAACCGCACTATTTCCAACATATTCAAAGTTTTCGATTTCTAATCCCATAGTTTCTGCAAAAGAACAGTAATTGGTCAACAAATTATCTGGGATTGCAAAAAGTAAAATCTTAAGCTGTTTTCCTTCTGGAGTTTCCACAGTATCCATCTTTCTAAAGGAAATTGTGTAGCTAGAAATATCCATTGGGAAATATTCTCTTGCCTGCGCATTTACAACGTTTTCAATCTGCTTATCTTTTACAAATGGAATCGAAATTTCTCTTGTGATTACCTTTGAAGAGTTAATGGAAAAATTAACTGCCGTTTCAAAAATCTGATGCTTTGTTAATTCTTCTTTTAAAACTTTTGCAAAATTTTCCTTATCTCTGATATAACCATCTTCGATTGCATGTTCCGGAGTACGAAAACGGAACACATCATAAACGTGAGGCGATTTACGATTCGCTTCAACCAATGCTACTTTTGTCCAAAGTATTCCTGTTTCAATACTAATAACCTTTTTTGACATTTCTATTCTCCTTTATCATAGAGCTTCGCCCTGCATACTATCTAATCCCAAAAAAGTATTCTTACTTTTCTCGGAATAGATAGCATGAAGCCATCTTTATACTAAATTCCCAAAAGGGACAAATACCAAGTAATGAAATCATTACCCCAAAGTGCTGAGATAAAAATTCCCACAGAAAGATAAGGGCCCATCGCAAGCACTTTCTCGGCATGCGAAAATTTCATCCTGCAAAGATGAATCACAGATGCGATAATACATCCTGCAAAAAACGCAAGAATAATCGTTTTCCATCCTAGGATGAGTCCTGCTGCGCCCATTAGTTTTACGTCGCCCCCTCCAATGGCTTTCCCATTGGAAAGGACGAACAAAAGGTATAATGGCAAGCTGATTGCTAAAATACCTATCAAATGAGTTTTCCAATTTTGATAATCTAAACATGTCATCCCAATTCCCAACACAAGAAGAAAGTAATTTAGTCCTACCGGGATTTCAAATGTTCTTTCATCTATCACTGTTATCACTATTAAGGCAGATGTCATAAGACAATACACCACACTAATAAGACTGATACCGTTCGCCATGAAAACGATAACATATAAGATGCCATTGAGCATTTCGATCATTGGATATTGCCACGAAACCTTTGCTTTACAATAACGGCATCTGCCCTTTAGCAATATAAATGAAAATACAGGAAACAGATCATACCAGCGTAACTTACTTCCACAGCTCATACAATGTGAACTTGGAATTAAACTTTCCTTTTTGGGAATACGGTAAATACATACATTTAAGAAACTACCGATAATAATTCCGTATAAAAATATGATGCTGTATAGAAGTATAGTTACAAATGCTGGCATGAGGTCTCCTTAAATATTTTCTTTCGTACATTTTGTACGAACTACATATCTGATGTTACAGCTTCGATATCGATTGTCGCACCAGCAGAATCAAGAACTTCTACCGTGATTGTCTTAGATGTAAAATTGTATGTTACTTTAATATCATTTACTTTTTCTTTACACTGGTTTGAAGTAAATTTTCCTGCAATAGTTGTTTTGTTATCGTATGTAAGTTTCTGAATTTCTGTTGCTAATGTTGCAGCTGTTGCATCAGAGTTTGTTCCATACACAAGAACAGTAAGTGTACCACTTGCTGAAACTTTATCTGCATTTGAAGAATATGCTGTCATAGCAGCTGTTGAAAAGCTGTTCATAAGTTCTCTGTCTTTTGAAACTTTTGATTTGTTAAGGTATGGAACTACCTGTGTTCCTACGATACCGATTAAGATTGCCATAATAGCAATTACGATAATTAATTCTACTAATGAGAATCCTTTGTTATTTGATTTTCTGTTTTTTAATTTTTCTAATAATTTCATCATACTGTCTTCCTTTCCTTCTCGTTTGTTATATATTATCAAGCGGTTCATGGCTTCCGCAGATAACCTTAAAATGAATTATACATGTTAAACATTGGCATCATGATTGCCAAAATGATTGGAACAACGATTGCTGCCATCACAATAATAATGAGAGGTTCCATCGCTGCCATTAATGCTCCTGTTGCATTTTCTACTTCTTCATCATAGTAGTCTGCAATTTTATCAAGCATTTCCTCCATATTACCAGTTTCCTCTCCGATTTTTACCATGTGGTATACCATCGGTGGAAATACGCCACTATCTGAAAGTGGTACAGATAATGGAGTACCCTCTGTTACTGCTTTAGAGGCTTTCTTAAGTACCTGTTTTACAATTTCATTCGTCATGACTTTTTCAACAATAACAATCGCATCAACAAGCGAAATACCGGATGCTGTTAAAGTACTGAGTGTTCGTGCAAATCTAGCACTTGCTGATTTAATGGTCAAATTACCAAAAAGTGGCATCTTAAGACCTAAACGGCCGAATAGAAGCGCACCACGTTCTGTCTTTTTAAACTCTTTTACAAAGAACGCAATAATTGCAACTGCAAGTACAATAAAAAACCAACTATGTACCAGTGCATCACTGATTCCCATTACTGCTTTCGTAATTGCTGGCAATTCTGCATCAATATCTGCAAATGTTTCTGTAAAGGTCGGTACGATTTTTATCATCATGATTGCGACAACACCAATAATTACACAAATCAGGATAATTGGGTAAATCATGGATTTGGTAATCAATCCCCTTAAGTGAGCTTCCTTTTCAAAATGTTTTGCCACTCGGTCAAATGCAACGTCCAGGCTACCGGATGCTTCTCCCGCTGCCATCATATGAATCATAATCTCTGGGAAAATCTTTTTGTGTTTTGCCATCGCTCCGGCTAAGGTTTCACCCTTTTTAACAGAGTCTCTTACATCCTCGATTGCACGACGGAACGCTTTGTTTTCCGTCTGTTCTGCAAGCATAGTAAGTGCATCAATAACCGTAACACCAGCATGAAGTACACTTTCAAACTGTCGACAGAAGACACTAAGTTCCCTTGGTTTTACTGGACTTCCGATATGAATTTCAATATCCTTTTCAAGCGCACTTGCCTGTTGCAAAGATACAACAAAGGCTCCACTTGCGCGAAGTTCTGCGTTTGCAGCATCTAAATCTGCTGCCTCTAAGGTTCCCTTTTTCTTGCCACCATCTGGCAAAATCACCTCATATTTGTATGTTCCCATTGGTTTTTCCTCACCTTATTAATAAATCTTTTCCTGCATTGCGAAGGAATCCTGCGCAAATTCAACTGCTTTTGCGCCTTCAATCTTGTGCTTTAAGTACAAGTCAAACAATGCATCATCCATTGTCTGCATTCCCATTTTCTTACTAGTCTGAATAATGGACTCGATTTGATGCGTTTTCCCTTCACGAATCAGGTTTTTAATTGCCATTGTTCCATGCATTACTTCAAATGCTGCCACACGACCTTTTCCATCACAAGTTGGTAAAAGTTGCTGCGAAATAACAGATTCTAATACCGATGCAAGCTGCACACGAATTTGTGTCTGCTGATGCGGTGGAAACACGTCAATAATACGATCAATCGTTGGGGCTGCGCCAATTGTATGTAATGTTGAGAATACCAAGTGACCGGTTTCAGCAGCTGTAATCGCTGTTGAGATTGTGTCAAGGTCACGCATTTCTCCTACCAATACGATATCTGGATCTTCACGGAGCGCCGCACGAAGCGCATTTGCATAAGAAAGGGTATCAAGGCCGATTTCTCTTTGATTTACAATAGACTTTCTATGATTATGCAAATATTCAATTGGATCTTCGAGCGTGATAATATGTGCGTTCTGTTCCCTGTTGATAATATCAATCAAAGAAGCCAGAGTCGTTGATTTACCACTTCCTGTTGGGCCTGTTACGAGTACAAGGCCTCTCTTTTTCTTTGTTAATTCAATAACGGAAGGTGGAACACCTAAACTTTCAGCACTTGGAATCTGTGTTCCTACCAAACGCAAAACGGCTGCATAAGACCCACGCTGCTTAAAAGCGTTAACACGAAATCTACCGATTTCCGGAATAGAATAGGCAAAATCCACTTCACCTTTTTCTTCAATTATCTGCAATTGACGTTCGTTCATCATGGACGAAACCAATTCTCTTGATTTATCAGGAGAAAGTTTGTCAAATGCATCCATTTCTCTTAATTCTCCGTGGTCTCTGCATTTCGGACGAATACCTACTGTAATGTGTAAATCCGATGCTCCACGTTCAGCCGCTACTGTCAACAAATTTTTAATTGTTGTATCCATCTTATACTCCTTAATAGTTGCTCTATTTGCTATTCCTCATATGTAATTCTCATTACTTCTTCAATCGTCGTTATACCTTTTAACACTTTATCAATTGCAGCCATTCGAAGAGTTTTCATTCCTTCTTCTAATGCAACTTTCTCAATATTCGCCGCATTATCTCCTTTACTGATAACACGACGGAGCGCAGGAGACATTGGCATAATTTCGTATACACCGGTTCTTCCAAAATATCCACTTCCGCCACAATTCATACAATCTCTGTGAACTGCATGACGAATCATTACATCTTCTCCATCTGGCGTCAATCCCAAAAATTCACGTTCCATTTCATCTGCTGCTCTTTCTTCTGAACATTTTGGGCATACACAACGAACCAAACGCTGTGCAATAACACCAACTACAGAGTCAGCGATTAAGTAGTTTTCTACCCCCATATCCGCCAAACGCGTAATGGTACTAGCCGAACTGTTTGTATGAAGTGTGCTTACTACTAAATGTCCTGTGATAGAAGCTTTTACCGCAATCTCAGCTGTTTCTTTGTCTCGAATTTCACCAATCATGATAATATCCGGATCTTGTCGTAAAATTGATCGGAGGGCAGATGCAAATGTAAGTCCAGCCTTTTCATTTACCTGAACCTGATTAATTCCATTAATGTTCGCTTCAACCGGGTCCTCAACAGTAATAATATTTACCCCTTCTACGTTTAATTCACTAAGGGAAGTATATAATGTAGTAGATTTACCACTACCTGTTGGTCCTGTTACCAAAATAATTCCATTTGGTCGGCTTAAAATCTTATCAAATTTTTCTAATTCTTCGTTTGTAAATCCTAAATGCTGTTTATCTTTTGTAAGTCCCTTTTTCTGTGTAAGTCGCATTACGACTTTTTCACCATATACAGTTGGAAGAAGAGACACACGAATATCATATTCCTGTCGGTCAACGATTGCTGTTGCACGACCGTCCTGTGGTTTTCTTTTTTCTGAAATATCAAGACCACTGATAATCTTGATACGAGCAATCATCGCTGCATGGAGCGCATGATCATGAAGCATCTCTTCCTGAAGCACACCATCGACACGGAAACGAATACGAAGTTTTCCTTCCATTGGTTCAATATGAATATCACTGGCTCTTTTACGTACTGCCTGTTCAATAATCTGTCGAACCAGTTTTACGATTGGTGCATCACTTACAGCATCATCATCTTGTTCATCTAACGCTGCACGCTCACGATTTGCTTCTTCCTGCTCTCTTGTAAACTGTTCTGCCACACGAAGTGCTTCCGCGTTTCCGTAATAACGGTCAATCGTCGTTGCGATATCTCTTTGTGTTGTTACATAAATTTCTAACTGAAATCCTGTAATAATTGTAATATCATCAATTGCACGAATGTCCAAAGGATCACTCATAGCCACTTTAAGTAGGTTGGCATTTTTTTCACTAAATCCAAATGGGATTAGATTGTGTTTTCGAAGCACAGGTTCATCTACCAATTTAATAACATCATCGCTGATTCGAACCAACGAAAGAGTAACCGATTCATATCCCAACTGACTCTTTAAAGCTTCTACCATCTGCTGTTCCTTGATATATCCCAAATCAAGCAATACAGTTCCAAGCTTTTGACCTTTTCGTGTTTTTTGAATCGCAAGTGCTTCTTCTATTTTCTCTTCTGAGATTACTCCAGCTTCAACTAAGATTTCACCAAGTCTCTTTTTCTTATGCCCGCCCAATACTCTGCTCATATATTTCTATCCTTCGTTATATC
Organism: Agathobacter sp.; assembly: GCA_036309165.1. Lineage (GTDB taxonomy): Bacteria > Bacillota > Clostridia > Lachnospirales > Lachnospiraceae > Roseburia. The sequence continues at coordinate 47,619 of JAXJUI010000005.1, forward strand.
TATGTATAATATTTCATTTCTTCTAGTTTTTTGCCCATGCCTTACATACGACGCACTTTAGGCATCATAAATAGTAATTTCATCATACAACATTTTTTTTAAAAATACCATAGAAAAAACACCCAAAAAAACAAGTTTTTTTGGGTGTTTTAAACAAAAACTATACATTTTTTACCATAGAAACTAATTTTTGGTCCACCACGTCAATGAAAATCGTATCACCAACATTAACTTCATCTGCTAAAATGCATTTTGCAGCCATCGTTTCTACATGCTTTTGTAAGAATCTCTTCAAAGGTCTTGCTCCATATGCAGGTTCATATCCATGCTCAATGATATAGTTTTCTGCTGCTTCTGACAGTTCAACTGAGATTTCTCTTTCTTTTAATCTGTCATTTAACTCCTTCATAAGAAGTTTAATAATTCCACCAATATTATCCTTTGACAATGGCTTAAAGAGGATAATTTCATCAAGTCTGTTCAAAAATTCCGGACGGAAACTTAAACGAAGTTCTTCCATCACAGATTCCTCTGCTTCTTTGCTGATTTCTCCCTTCTTGTCAATTCCTTCAAGAAGATATTGCGACCCAAGGTTACTTGTCATAATGATAATCGTATTTTTGAAATCGACTGTACGTCCTTGTGAGTCTGTAATTCTTCCATCATCCAAAACCTGAAGAAGTACATTAAATACATCCGGATGAGCTTTTTCCACTTCATCAAACAATACAACGGAATATGGTTTTCTTCGAACTGCCTCTGTAAGTTGTCCACCTTCATCGTATCCCACATATCCCGGAGGTGCTCCAATAAGTCTTGATACAGAGTGTTTCTCCATATATTCACTCATATCAAGTCGTACCATATTTGTTTCGTCATCAAAAAGGCTTTCAGCCAGGCTCTTAGCCAGTTCTGTTTTTCCTACACCGGTTGGTCCTAAGAAAAGGAATGAACCAATTGGTTTACTAGGATTCTTTATTCCTGCTTTTGAACGAATAATTGCTTCTGAAACCTTTGTCACGCCTTCATCCTGGCCAATTACACGTTTATGAAGTTCTTCATCTAAATGTAACGTTTTGTTACGTTCACTTTCATTTAATTTTGTAACAGGAATTCCCGTCCATCTTGAAATAATTCGAGAGATTTCTTCTTCCGTTACACTCTCATGCACAAGGGTAAGTTCGCGCGTTTTGGTATTTGCTTCTTCAATCTCAAGCTGCTTTTGTAAGTCCGGGAGTTTTCCATATTGCAATTCTGCCGCTTTTTCTAAATCGTAATTCTGTTGAGCAATCTTTATTTCATTTTTTATATTTTCGATTGCTTCTCGAAGTTCCGAAACATGTCCAACCGTTTTCTTTTCATTGTCCCATCTTGCTTTTTGTTCTGAGAATACCTCCCTAAGCTCTGACAATTCCTTTTGTAAGTTTGCAAGTCGTTCCTTACTAAGATTATCATCCTCTTTCTTAAGCGCAGTTTCCTCAATTTCAAGTTGCATAATTCGACGATTCATTTCATCAAGTTCTGTAGGCATTGAATCAAGTTCTGTCTTAATTAATGCACACGCCTCGTCCACAAGGTCAATTGCCTTATCCGGAAGGAAACGATCTGAAATGTATCGATTTGATAAAGTAGCTGCTGAAACAAGAGCTCCATCCGTGATTTTAACTCCATGAAATACTTCGTAACGTTCTTTTAGCCCTCTTAGAATAGAAATTGTATCTTCTACCGTTGGCTCATCTACCGTAACCGGCTGGAATCTTCTTTCAAGTGCAGGATCTTTTTCGATATATTCGCGGTACTCATCAAGCGTTGTTGCTCCAATACAATGAAGTTCCCCTCTTGCAAGCATTGGTTTTAACATATTCCCTGCGTCCATCGCACCATCTGTTTTACCTGCGCCTACAATGGTATGAAGTTCATCAATAAACAAAATTATTTCGCCATTTGAGTTTTTGATCTCATCTAAAACAGCTTTTAATCGTTCTTCAAACTCACCACGATATTTTGCACCTGCAACTAAAGCTCCCATATCAAGAGCAAAAAGACGCTTATCCTTTAACCCTTCCGGTACATCGCCTCGAACAATTCGTTGGGCCAATCCTTCTACTGCTGCTGTTTTACCTACACCTGGTTCACCGATAAGCACAGGATTATTCTTCGTTTTTCGAGATAAAATTCGAATGACATTTCGAATTTCTGCATCACGCCCGATAACAGGGTCGAGTTTTTGCTCCCTTGCTCTTGCAACCATATCATAACCGTATTTTTCAAGTGTATCATATGTTGCTTCCGGATTATCACTTGTTACTCTTTGATTACCACGCACAGTAGATAACACCTGCAAAAAGCGTTCTCTGGTGATTCCATATTCACGGAAAATTTCTTTGATTGCCTTGTTCTGATAACGAATCATCGCAAGAAAAATATGTTCTACCGAAACATATTCGTCATTCATCGCTTTTGCTTCATCTTCCGCATGAATCAAAACTTGATTTAAATCCTTGCCAACAAAAATCTGACCTCCTGACACTTTCGTGCGCGCTTCAAGGTGGCGGATTGCATTATCTGTAAAGTGTTCCAAATTAATTTCCATTTTCTCAATCAGTCTTGGAATCAGTCCATCCTGCTGTTCTAGCAATGCAACCAGTAAATGCTCCTGCTCAATCTCTTGATTTCCATAATCATATGCTAATTTTTCACAAGCTTGTACTGCTTCTAAAGACTTTTGTGTAAATTTTTGAATATTCATATAATCACCTCCTAATTCCTAAATACGTTATAACACCGCAATTAGCACTCGTCAAGAGAGAGTGCTAACAATTTTTCTTAAAAATTTATAAACATATACCTACAGAGCCTTCCACTGGCAGCTTCCTTCGGATACATGGCAACTTAAAAAGGCTTTGTAGAAATTTTATTATTCTACAAAGCCTTATTCTTTACCTGATTTGTATTTAGTATTCCTCTCTTTGCGCATCCATTTTTGTTGAATGTACGGTTCCGTGTGGATGATGTGGTGGGGCATATACTGTAGATAATTTAAGTGGTGTTTGTTCCGTGTTTACAACATTATGCCATGTTCCTGCAGGTACAAACACAACGTCACCTTTTTGAATCATTCTTTGTTTTTCCAAACATTCCTTACAGTCTCCCATTTTTACAACCGCTCTTCCGCACTCTACTCGAATCAATTGGTCTGTGTCGCAATGAACTTCTAAACCAATGTCTCCACAAGGCAGAATGCACATTGATGTCATTTGCAAATACTCTCCGGTCCATATTGCTTCACGGTAATTTCGATTCTCGATACCCATTTGATTTACGTTTGTTATATATGGACATGGACCATAATCATTTGTTTGCTGACAAGAACATCTCATATATTTCTACGTTTTTTATTTACTATATGCTTTTGTTCTTATCCCGTGATGTACTTTCTATAAACGATTTGGGTTGTCTACAATAAATATATATTCTGCAACCGAACGGTCAAACGTTTTAATATGTCCAAACAGCCAGTCAATCACCTTCGTTTTTACCAGTTCAACAAACTGTTCGTTAGGCCCCTCATGTTCCTCTAGGAATTCATATAAAGCCGCAATTGTCTTTTTGAATTCCTCATGTTTTTTCTGATGCGTTTCTAATTCCGGATAATTCACATCTTTTTGCAATTTCTCTTCTGCTTCGAAATGGAATCTTGTATATTCTTCTAAATAGTCAAGCATCTTAATTGCTTTTACTTTGCTTTCTCCCATTTCACAAGCACGCACAAATGCATCAATTCGACCAATCAATTCTTTGTGCTGTGTGTCAATTGTTTCATTTCCTGTAATCAAATTTTCATCAAATGTAAGCTGCATACTCTTCTCCTATCTATCATATTTATATTGTACCTAATGAGTTACCTTTGTACTCGAACCATGGATTTTAAGTCTTTTGCCAATAATGGTTTTGCATAATAGTACCCTTGAAACCATGTTGCATCAAACTCACGCAAATAATTTTGTAATTCCTCTGTCTCGACTCCCTCAAGGCAAGTATCCATATTCGATTGCCTTGCAAAATAGAGAATAGAACGAACCATATCCTGATTTTTCGGATTATCCATAATATTTCGAATAAAACTCATATCAATTTTGATTTCGTCCATCGGAATATTCATAACAATACTTGAAGATGCACTTCCTGTCCCATAATCATCCATCGCCACACGAATACCATGACTTTGGAAAAATTCCACATCTGCACGTAGTTTATCAAGTGGAAAATCACGACAACGTTCCGTCAATTCTAAGCATAAATGATCTGCTGGGAATTTTTCGTCTTCTAAAATCTTAAGCAGGTCTTCATGGAATTCACGACGTTCTAACTGTCTTACTGACACATTTACATTAATAAAGAAATCAGGATTTGTTTTTAGAACACTATGAAGTTCCCTAACCGCAGTTTTTAAAACAAAATTTCCCAAATCATACATGCATGATTCTGTTTCCATCCATTCAATAAAAAGTCCTGGTGGCACAACTCCATACGGTTCTTTTGCCCATCGAATAAGTGCTTCTGCACCAACTACTTTTCCTGTGTTTGCTGTCACAATCGGCTGGTACTCTACATAAAATCCATTACATGCGTTCAAAACAGACCGATGAATGGCGCGCATTAATGTAAAATCCACTCCCCTGGAGGTCGCTATCTCATCATTAAAGATAACAAGATTTCCCTGTTTTTGTTTTTTTGACTTTTCAAGTGCATATGCAACTTGCCCACGAATTAATGAGGAATCCTCTTGATTACGTTCCAACAAAATTCCTCCAGCATCCATATTAATCGTTGCAAGCCTTCCTTCTACCATCACGCCATCTTTTAATGTTTGCCTTACTCTTTTTTCAAAAGAAATAAGCTCCTCTCTTCCTGCTTCTTTTAGAATGAAGACAAAACGCTCACTCTCTAAGCGATACACACACCGCTTTTCATTCATCATATAAATAAACGACAATGCAATTTCTTTTAGAAGCTCTCCCGAATAGTCTAACCCATACAAAAGATGAAAGGTATCAAATCCAACCAATTCAATCTGAAGAACTGCAAAACGTTCCTCTGTTTTTAAAACAATGTCCAAATCCTCTACATATCTTGTATAAGAAAAAAGACTAGTTAATGGGTCAAATCTTGAAGGAATATTCTCGTTTTGCATCCAGAACAAAACATATTCTAACTCATTTCCTTTTCCGAAGTACGGTTTTGAAAAAAAACTAAATATCGCATACCTTTTATCTTGCCCGCACACACGAACAAAAAAAGGTTCTTCAAGAACTTCACCATTCGTTCGTTTTCTTATCTCCTCATTATACTCGTCCAAATCATACGGAAATACATGCTTTGCCATTTCCTTTTCAAAATTAGAACTTATCTGTTCCGCAAAGCCAAAGAATTTCATTGTTTTCTCTGAGCACCACGCAGATTGTTCCTTTGTGTTATACACCCAGGTATAAGCATTAAATGACAGTTCGTCACACATATTCATGATTTCTACTACTTTTTCTACGTCATTTCCCCAAAAGTCAGTTTCCCTCATTTTATATCCTCTCAAAATAAAAAACGCACTGATTACATAGGAAAATCGTATCATATTTTCCTATTTTATTCAATGCGTTTTCTACATATAGCACAACAAAAATACATTTTTGTTTATTTTTTTATGCAAATCTTATATATCTACATCAGGGACGGTTCTTTTGTCATGAGGAGCGCCCTTTTGGCCTATTTGTGATTTTTATGATATTCAAGGAATTCTGGAGTTTTCGACCAGTATTTAATCCCCCAGTTTTCAAAATTCCATTCTTCCATATAATCATTGCACTCGAAATCAATGTAATAAATTTCATCATTATTCACAACAAAATTTGTTGGGAAATAGTCGATATTAGTATTTGCCGGATAAAGTAAATTACACATCTTTTTCATTTGCTCTAAATAAATCGCTTTTACTTTATCCTGAAGCACCAAATCATAAATGGTATCTCCCTCTATATACTCTTTTAGAATTCTTTCTTTTTCCACATCCACATCGAGCATCTTAGGCATTTTAATGCCAATTTTTCTTAATCGCTCGTAATCCCTTTGTTCTGCTTCAATTTTGTTTCCGAACTGATAGTAATCACATGGCTCATGATGAATTTGTTTTAAAACATATACGCCTCTTTCATCTTCTGCCAAATAAGAATATCCTCCCTTTCCTTTTCCAAGGAGTTTGCGAATACGATATTCTCTTCCGTTTACACTCATTTTCTCTTCCATAATTCTCCTTTAGGGACGTTCCTTTTGCCA
>JAXJUI010000006.1:0-68329 GCA_036309165.1 Agathobacter sp.
CATATAGCGAATATATTGCTTCCATCCCTGCATATGCACAGGAATTAATCGATGCTTCATATATCGATGCTGCCAAAGAAATTCTTTTCTTTGCGATTAAACATGGTGCAGATTCGAAAAAGATTTACGAACAATTAGCCTCCATTTATCATAACGAAAAGAACTTCGAAGAAATTCACCATTTGGAAGATTATGCAAATGAGCTTTCTTCTAATAAAGAACGCATTCTTTCCTTTTTGGATGATTATTTGAAAGCATCTGCCATTGAAGAAATTGTGGAAGAATCCAATCAATAATTATCTTCCATAGGTCGCATATAATATGTCTTGTATACGGGAAGCCTGACTACGCGTTAAGGTTTCCCAATTTATTTGTTCAATTTTTCCATTCAAATCTTTTTTTTCAATATACTCTTTTAATCTTTCTTTTTGATGTTTGGTTGCAGGTGTCTGTTTTTTTGCTTTATAAATAAGAGGCTTTGCTTCTGGCAAATCAATCCCTTTCTCCACAGCCAAATCTTGCAACTTCTCAAACACTTCCCAGGTTTCAACTGCATCGTCTAATGCTCTGTGTGCATTTTCCCTTCTTATTTTAAAGAATTCACATAATGCTTCTAACTTTTTTGACTGTTCTGGTGGTAATATTAGTCGGGCAATTTTTAGCGTGTCGCATGCATTCTTTTCTAATGGAATCTTATGATTTGTTGCCCATTGTTTTATAAAGCTATAATCAAAACCAATATTATGCCCAACAAGAATATCATCTCCCATAAAGGTCAAAAGTTTTTGTACGCTCTCGTCTAAATCATCCCCATTTTCTACCATTTCATTCGTAATTCCGGTAAGCTCTACTACTCTTTGCGGAATCACAGTCTTAGGATTTACAAGTGCCACATACGTATCAACTATTTTCCCATTTCTTACCTTTACGGCACCTATTTCCATAATTTTGTCAATCTTGGCTGATAACCCGGTCGTCTCTAAATCCACAACCACATAATCTTTCACGCGCACACTGCAACTCTCCTACTCACAATTTTTATCTTTCGCTTTGCATAAATCCTTTAAAAAACATTCTTCACATTTTGGGCTTCTCGCAAAACAAATCGTTCTTCCAAAGGAAATAATCTGAATATTATATAAAATCCAATGATCCTTTGGCAATTTTTTCATTAGATCATGCTCAACTTTCTCTGGATCCTCTTCTTTGGTAAAGCCAAGTCTTTTCGAAATACGTTTTACATGCGTATCAACCACAATACTTGGATCATGATAAATATTTCCACGAATTACATTTGCAGTTTTTCGCCCAACCCCTGGGAGTTCTAAAAGATCTTCTAAACGACTTGGGACTTCACCTCCATATTTTTCTACTAACATTTTGGCACAACCAATAATATTCTTAGCCTTGTTATGATAAAACCCCGTCGAATGAATATCTTTTTCTAATTCCTTTAAATCTGCATTTGCAAAATCCTCAAGACATTTGTATTTCACGAATAAATCTTTCGTTACGATATTTACTCTTGCATCTGTACACTGTGCACTCATAATAACAGCAATGAGCAATTGCCAGGCATTCTCATGATTTAGGTAACAAACATACTCAGTCCCAATATGCTCATCCAAACGTCTTAAAATCTCTTCTGTTCTCTTTCCTGCCATACTTCCTCCTCCGTTACGTAGGAAACCTCTGACTGATGATCAAGTGGATCTCTCTTATCATAAGAAAAGAGTACCCATACTGGTTTATCACTATATTCTGGCAAGCATTCTATTGTATGTTCCTCTTTTTTGGGGAACACATAATGGAAAGGTTCTACATGATTTTGTTTCCCATTTTTACAATAAAAGCGTGTCATATGCTTAAATGAAGAAACATCTGTTGCCCACTTTGGTCTGCTCTTACAGTTTTCTCTGTAATATAAGTCAAAAAGTAATGATTCTTTTAATAAAGAAATATGTTCTTCTTTCCAATTTTTATATTCAGCAAATTCCAAAAGAATTTCAAAACGTTTCATTCTAGAATGACTCATTCCAAAATACTGCTTTTCTTCATAGAACTGTCCTAGTTCAAAGAACATATCAAAAGCACTCTCATAAAGATAATCAAATATCTTCATTGTTACTTCAAATTGCCCACTATTGTAGTACACTTCAAGCATTTCCTCAATTTGCTTAATTGCAAGTACCTCTTCGTACGACAACCAATTTGTTCTTAGTACTTCATATGGAGGCTTGTCATGATATAAAATTCCATACTCATCTGCATGCTCAAACATATAAGAACCTTTTAATACTTTTAGGAATCCAAGTTGAAGCTGATTTGGTTTTAATGCATAAATCTCATCAAACGAATTGCGGAAACTTTCATAGTCTTCATAGGGAAGTCCTGCTATCAAATCCAAATGCTCATGAATATTTCCATTCTTTTGAATGCGCATTACCACTTCTTTTAGCCGCTCAATTTTCATCGTGCGATGGATTTCTTTTATCGTAACTTCATTGGTAGACTGTACGCCAATTTCTAACTGAATCAGACCTGGTCTCATTGTAGAAATAAGTTCAAGTTCTTCTTCGTTTAACAAATCTGCCGATATCTCAAAATGGAAATTCGTAACACCATTATCGTGTTCCTTAATAAAACGCCAGATTTCCATTGCATGTTCATGCTTGCAATTAAAAGTTCTATCCACAAACTTAATCTGTGGAACTTTTTGATCAATAAAAAATTTCAACTCTTCTTTCACTAATTCCAAATCGCGAAAACGAAGCGTCTTATCCACGGATGACAAACAATAGCTACATGAAAATGGACAACCACGACTACTTTCGTAATAAATGATTCGATTCGAAAAATCTGCCATCCTGTCATATGCAAATGGAAGTTTACTCATATCCGTAAGACATCTTGCCTTTGTAAACAAATACTGTTCATTCTCGTTTCGATATGCAATTCCATCAATATTTCCTAATTTTTTTACATCATTTCCCTCTACATAATGCGCGCATACTTCTCTAAAGGTATCTTCGCCTTCTCCAATAATAACGCCCTTAATGTATGGATGTTCCTTAAGAAATCTGTCTACTTCGTATGACACTTCCGGACCTCCCACCCAAATTGGGACATCTGGACAAATTTTATGAAACTCTCTTGCTACATCTTCTACATAATCAAGATTCCAGATATATACACTAAAGCAAAGTACATCTGGTTTTCTTTTAAAAATTTCTTCGATAATATAATCTTTTTGATTATTAATCGTAAATTCCGCCAACGAAACATGATCCGAATAGGCACCCGCATTTGCTTTTAATGAATAAATTGCTAAGTTTGAATGGATATATTTTGCGTTAATTGCAGTTAATAAAATATTCATCTTGTTCTTCCTGTTGTTTTTAAAAATTCATATATTCGATATAGTACTCTTCAAAATTTTTATGGTTTGCTAATACCACTTCGTCTGCCTTTGATAAAATAGCTTCGACACGTTCTTTTGCAAAGGCTTCCTCTGTAGATGCAAAAACATCGGCGCCCTTAAGTGCGCTATTTCCAACGACTTTGGTAATCTCTTTAAACTCTTCTGGAAAGAGACCAATTGCTACGCCGTCTTCTACCTTTAGATATGGACTCATTCCTCCTGCAAGGTACACTGTCTTTAATTCATCTTTTTTGATCCCGTATTCCTGTATCAATATCTCTATTCCAGAGCGTATGGCTGATTTTGCCATCTGAATATCTCTAATTTCCTCTTGTGACATTGTTCCTTTTAAAACTGGATATCCGTCCTCAAAATATTCGTCGGATAAAGTTCCATATTCATCCATCACATCGTTCTGACGAAGTCTTGACAAAAGTGAGATAATGCCACTTCCATGAAGTGTCATAGCAAGACGGCTTCCTTCAAATGCAGGACCCGCTGCCGTTGATGCAACAAGAAGTTTTTTCTTGTTTCCAATTACCATTTCTCCATTTGTTCCTAAATCAACAAGGAGCGCAACCTCGTCTTTTTGATCCATATCCGTTGCAAGAATTCCACTTACAATATCTGCACCCACGAACGTTGAGATTCCCGGAAGATAAATTATCTCCCTTCCAAAATAAGAATCCATTTCTTTATAAAATGATAAATCCACCGGGTGAAAAGGAGCTTTTCCAAGTCCTTCTGTAGACAAACCACGGAAAATATGCATCATTGTCGTATTTGCAGCAATAACAAGTGCTTTTTTCTCTTCACATAACTTATCAAAATTCTCTTCTAAAACCACTTTTAGTTTTTCACGAAGACAGCGTCGAAGTTCCTCTTCCCTTCCTTCGTTTGATGCCTTGATGCGACTCATCACATCTGCACCATAACGTCTTTGCGGATTTACAAATCCAATGGCTTTTTTCTCTCCATTCACTATTGCACATACCGCCACTGTAGTCGTTCCTATATCAACCAAAATTTTGTCAGAAAGAAGATTTCCTTCTATAGAAAGCACATGAAAATTCGATGGCTTTGCACATGCATTACATCCATAGCAAGTACTTCTTCCTTCGCATGGATAACTTACCTGTTTTATCATTCTTCCTCATCAAACTCCATTGTAACAAAAAAACCTTTTTCTGTTTCTCGAATGTCAACCACTACACCTTCTGTGGATTTTAATCGCTCGCTTACTGCATAATTTCCAGACATTGCGATTGCATGCTCAATTGTGTAGTAATAGGAAGTCGGAAGTTTACTTTCGCTAACCTTTAATCGTTCTCCTACCTGCGTAAGCCCCTGACGCTCCATCTTAAATTCCATCTGTCTCATTTTCGTTCCTCCAAAATTACACTTTGTACAGGAATATACAAAGCGCAATGACGTACTGCCACTGCGCTATCTTTGATTAACTCATTTTCTGTTCTGATGCCAAATCAATAATTGCCTGAAGTTCTGCACCTTCTACTGGTGAAACTCCATGCTTAATAATCTGTCCATCTTTGTCAATTTCATGTAAATGTTTGATTTCTTTGTCAGCTGTAACAACAATCATGAAATATCTTCCTGCTTCTTTTTTTGCGTTCCATGTAAAATAAATGCGAACTGCATTTCCTACAAGTAACATCTGTGTTGGCATATCGACACGTACGATATCAAATTCTTCTGATACACCCATTGGCATTACAGAAAATTCTTCTTCTAAGAATGGATACATACGTTTATTCTGGTATGATTCTTCATACAATTCATCTATGAAAGTTTCTTTCTTTTCACATAAGCCATTAATAAATGCCTGACCATCTTCAAAGAAGCGTTTTGGCATAAAACGTTTTTCAAATAATTCACGTTCGAAAGCAACGTACTCATTTCCAGTCATTTTGACTTTCTTTGTGCTTTCGCCGTTTGCACGCATCTTTTCTACTTCATCAATTCTTTTTACCAATTCTTCTTTAAAAATCAAATTACTTGAAAATGGATTGATTGCGATTCCTGCTGCATTCACACCTTCACGACATAAAATCTGATTTACTGCTAAATATGGCATATTAAGAACTGCCGGACTTTTTGGTTCCTTTGGAATCTGTTCCTTTTGTGTATACACTGGCAAATAATTTTTTCCATCTCCTGCTTTTAAGAAGCATGGGATTGGCTGTTTCTTTTCATTTAGATTTGCTGGAACGAGTACACGGCATTTACGAATCTCGTTTACTAAAAGATTCAAATTCTCGGGATTACGTTCCTTTTCGTATACTCCAATTAAACGTTCTAGTTCTGTATTTTTTACATCCATTGTCTCTTGTGGAGACGATGGTTTTTTTGGCTGATTCATTACTGTATTCCTTTCCCCTGTCACATTTCATACACTTTACATGTATTTTGAAATTTTACCACATTTCGCATCAAAAAACTATAGAAATATAGTACGATTCATCTCTACAAATTTGGTATCACGCACAATCCATGGCTGCTCAAAAAACGCCTGATTTGCCTCTATCATTTCCTCTGGAGTTGCCCAATAGAGTTCATATCCCTTTTTCTTTTCACTCTCTGTTAAATGTGTTTCCACTAAAGTTTCCTCGGCATCGCACAAAAAGAAATATGAGTGGCATTCGTAAACCATATCCGGTTCAAAAATATCTCTTCTTTTCTCAATTACTTTTCCCACCTCACGGATAGATTCTGGAATCACCACAAGTCCGGACTCTTCCCGTACTTCACGGATAAGGGCCTCTTTGTAATCCTCTCCTTGTTCCACGCCACCACCAAGGATTTTCATTTCTCCCGCTTTTCCCCTTTGCACTGCAAGCTTTCCATCACGAATAATTACGCCGCGCATACAATGCTTTAAAAAGACTTTCATATCATTCGTATAATTTTTTTCATCCAGAGTAAGTAATGTTTTCATAGGGCACCTCTATTTTACAAATAAACAAACTACTTCCGTATGATTTGTCATTGGGAACATATCATATGGAGTGCATTCCGCTAACTTGTATCCGTGTTTTGTCAGATACTTTGCATCCCGCGCAAGCGTATCCGGTCCACACGATACGTATACAACTTTCTTAGGATTCAATTTCACAATCGAAGATAAGAAGGCTTCATCACTACCCGTACGAGGCGGATCCATAATTACTACATCAGCCTTTTCCCCTTTTTGTGCCATCTCCACCATAAATTTTCCTGCGTCAGCGTTGAAAAACTGAATATTTTTCACTTCATTTCGCTTTGCATTCGTAATAGCATCTCGAATTGCATCTTTATTTAATTCTACACCGATAACCTTCTTTGCTTTCTTACTTGCTATAATTCCAATAGTTCCTGTCCCACAGTACGCATCAATTACGCATTCTTTTCCCGTAAGCTTTGCACAAGAGATTGCCTTTTCATAGAGTGCTTCTGTTTGCTTTGGATTTACCTGATAGAAGGAATTTGGAGAAATTCGAAATGTACATCCACAAAGTTTATCCTCAATAAACCCTTTTCCATATACTGTGATATTGCGTTCTCCAAGCACCATACTTGTCTTTTTATCATTGACATTAATCACAACAGTACTAATATTAGGATGTTTCTTTCGGAGTGCCCTTACAAAATTGTTTTTGGATGGAAGAATTGGCGATGCCAATACCAAAACCACCATAATCTCTTTTGTGGCATATCCCTTTCGAATGAGTACATGGCGAAGTAATCCATATCCGGTATCCTCATCATACGTCTTTATTTTGAAAGAGCGGAGCATTCCCTTGATATCTCTTATAATTTCATCGGCTTCTACATCTTCTATCTGACAAGCTTCAATATCTACGACATCATGACTGTTCTTTTGATAGACTCCTGCTACAACTTGTCCTCTCTTGGTGCAGTCAAACACAGCATGTACTTTATGTCTATAATGATAAGGATCCTCCATCCCAACAATTGGGCTTACCTTTCCAAAACCGCCCATTAATTCTTTTATTCTTTTATGCTTTTTGGCTAACTGACTCTCATATGCAATCCCTTGGTAATCACATCCACCACATTTTTTTGCATATGGGCAAGTATCATTTTTTCTCTTTTCCATCATTTCACTTCCTTATTATATTCTAAAAGAATATCACACTTCTTTCCTTTTTGCTATTCTATTCCAAATATATATCTTTCGACATAACTTTCATGTGTTTTGCATATAAAAGATAGTTCAAACTACCTATTTATGTAAATTTTGGTTACGAAATGTTAACACTTTATTCATTTTTGACAGTTTCTAAATACAATCTTAAGATTTTTTAGGAAAGTTACCTCTTGTTTTTTTGCCTAAAGTTTTTTAGAATTTGTTATGTTATGTAAATTGGAGGTAAGAAATGAAAAAATTTTTTGCAAAATTAAAGTCAATTAGCATGAAACAAATAAAAAATAAAGTTAAAAATATAGATTACAAAAAATTAGGAAAGCAGATTTTTACTTTTCTGTTTGTAAAACAGGAAAAACAACATTCTGAAAAGTATTATAAAGTGGTTAACTTCCTTAATAAGTACTCTCTTATTTTTCACTTTTTATTAGGATGCCTGATTGTATTCTCGGTAGAACTTTTATCACGTAGAAGTTTTGTGTCTGCTGGTTCGTTTATCGCAGCACACACACTTGCATTCTTTTACAATGCGTTTTTAGTGTTTGCATCATTAATGCTTGTTTACTTCTTCCGTAGACGTGCATTCTGCAGAATCATCATTTCCGGCTTTTGGTTAATTCTTGGTGTAATCAACGGTTGTGTTCTTTCAAACCGTGTTACTCCATTTGGATATACAGATTTAAAATGTATCCCAGACTTATTAGCAATGAATAAAACAAACTACTTCACTGCTGAAGAAGCTACTATGATGATGACAGGTATTGGTATTTTCGTTTTATTCTGTGTTGTTCTTTTTATCAAAGGACCTAGATACTCTGGAAAAATCAATAAGATTCTTGTTCCAGTTTCTGTTTTTGCAGTTTTATTTGTAGGTATTCCTGCAACAACAGCACTTGCACAGAGCAATCACATTGTAGCAAGCTATTTTTCAAATATTGCACAAGGCTACTCCGATTATGGATTCGTTTACTCGTTCTCTTCTTCTGTTGTAGATCGCGGAATGAGCAAACCAGATGATTATTCAAAAGATACAATCGAAGGATATATGGCAAATGTAGAAAGTGCTTCTCCTGAAACAAATGTTACAGCCGAAGATGCTCCAAACATTATTTGTATTCTTCTTGAATCATTCGTTGATCCTGAAGAAATCAAATTCTTAGAATATGGAGAGGACCCAATTCCAACATTCCATTACTTAGAAGAAAACTTCACAACCGGTTACTGTACAGTACCTGTTGTTGGTGCTGGAACTGCAAACTCAGAATTCGAAGTATTAACAGGTATGAGCATGCAGTATTTTGGAACAGGCGAATATCCATACAAAACTGTATTAAAGAAAACAGACTGCGAATCAATCGCTTCTGATCTTACAGGCCTTGGATACGCTTCACACGTTGTACATAACAACGGTGGTAACTTCTATAGCCGTGCAAATGCATTCGCTATGATGGGATTTAAGGACTTTATTTCAAAAGAATTAATGGATATTACAGAATGGACTCCAAATGAAGCTTGGGCAACGGATGATATCCTTGTTTCAGAAACAATTAAAACTTTAGATTCTACTCCTGGACAACCTGACTTTACTTATACTATTACAGTAGGTACTCATGGTGATTATCCTACAGAACAGATTATCTCTGTTCCATTCACTCAGGTTACCGGAGCTGAAACAGAAGCTGAAAACAACGCTTGGACATATTACATCAATCAGTTACATGAAACAGATAACTTTATCAAAAATCTTCTTAGCGAACTCGAACAGCGTGATGAAAAAACTATCGTAGTAATGTTCGGTGATCACCTCCCAACAATGGGACTCGAAGAAGAAGATATGGTTTCTGGTGATATTTATAAAACAAACTATGTAACTTGGAACAACTTTGGTCTTCCAAAAGAAGATTGCGACCTTACAACTTACCAGCTTCTTGCTTCTACATTAGATTCTGTTGGAATTCATGAAGGAACAATTTTTAACTATCATCAAACACAAGCTGATAGCGCAACATACTTAAGCGGACTTGAAAATCTTCAGTATGATATTCTTTACGGAGAACGTTACGCGTTTGGTGATGAAACACCTGTATTCCAAAGCGACCTTGTAATGGGTATCGATGAAGTTGTTATTACGGATGTAACTACTTCCTTTGATGGAAAGACAGTTCGCCTCCATGGTGATAACTTCACAAAATGGAGTAAGGTATATGTAAATGGTGAAAAAGTTTCTACAGAATATATTGATGGATTCTTTGGATTAGATTGCAGCCTGGAAATCAGCGCATCATCTGTTAAAGATGGCGATATCATTACAGTTAATCAGTGTTCTGGTAAAACAATCTTCCGTTCTTCCAATGATTGGACTTATGTAGCTCCAATCGTTGAAACAGAAGTTGAGACTGAAACTGAGATAAAATCAGAAGTAGAGTAACCTATAAAAAGTAAAGGCTTCGAGTTTTTCACTCGAAGCCTTATTTTTATCTTTCATTTCATTCTTCTTTTTAGTCAAGAATCATCTGCATGCATCCATACATACCAGCATCGTTTCCAAGCTGTGCTAATGCAAATTTTGCATCACGACATGCAAGGAATGATGTTTCTACATAATGTTTCTGAATTGTATCAATTAAGATGCTTCCAGCTTTTGAAACACCACCACCAATAACAATGATTTCCGGATTAACTACACATGCCATATTTGATAGTGCCGAACCAAGAATTCTTCCAAGTTCTTCTACTAACTGAATTGCAATTGCATCTCCATTTTTGGCTTCATCAAAAATAGCTTTTGCTGTTAATTCTTCTACGCTTGTAAGTGTTGTTGTATCTGTTGTCTTTGCGAGCTTTCTTTTTGCCATACGGACAATACCGGTCGCAGATGCATACTGTTCTAAGCAACCATACTGGCCACAGTTACATGCTTCAATTTCTGCTTCATTTACTGTAATGTGTCCGATTTCTCCACCTGCACCATTTGCACCAGCTACAATTTTTCCATCAACGATAATACCACCGCCAACACCGGTTCCAAGTGTTACCACGATAACATCTTTACAGCCTTCTGCTCCACCTTTCCACATTTCTCCAAGTGCAGCTACATTTGCATCATTACCAACACGAACTTTTAGTCCTGTAAGCTTTCCAAGATCTTCCGCAACGTTTACTATGCCCCATCCAAGATTTACACATCTATGAACAATTCCGTCACTTGATACAGGGCCTGGAACGCCGATTCCGATTCCTTGTACATCATCTTTGCTAATCTGCTCCTGCGCAAGTTTATTATCAATCGCCTGAGCAATATCTGATAAAATAGATGCTCCATTATTTTCAGTATTTGTCTTAATTTCCCATTTATCTAAAAGGTTTCCACTTGTTTCAAAAAAACCAATTTTTACGGTTGTTCCCCCTACGTCAACTCCAAAACCATATTTTTTCACTTATTTGTTCCTCCCTAATCCTTTAGTAGTTTCTTGTATTGTATCACAGCTACGGCGTTTGTGCTACGGGTTCTTGCACATTTTCCGGCTGAGTTTCTTCTACATTTTCTAGAGGAGCTTCCTCTACCGAATCATCCATAGACTCCTCCTCATTTGTCACATCATTTGTAATATCATCCTCCGAAGAAGGCGTCTGACTTTCTATAAACTCATCCGAAAGCTTTGCATATGGCAAAAACTCCATTGGTGTCAAATCTTCATGGATTGCTTCCATATAGTTATTCCAAATGATTCCCGGATAATTATTGCTTAAAAGATTTTCAATTTGCCTTGGCATATCATATCCGACCCAGACACTGGTTGTATAATATCGTGTATATCCAACTAACCACGCATCTTTATCATCATTTGTGGTTCCTGTTTTTCCCGCACATGGCATGGTTTCCAGCTTATATTTTGCACCGGTTCCCTGCTGCATAACCCCCTCCATCGCAGCTGTCATAATACGTGATGCAGTCTCCGTATATACCACATTTTCCACTTGCTCCGACACGTATACCGTATTTTGTGAAGAATCTACAATTTTTTTAATACAGGTTGGTTCACGATACAGGCCATCGTTTTCAATGGTTGCATATGCAGATGCCATTTCAATCGCTGACACCCCTTGTGTAAATCCTCCAATGGAAGTTGCCAGCACATAATCTTCTGCACATAAACCTCTAAAATTCATTTGTTCTAAATAGGATAATCCAACATCAGGTGTCAGTTCCTCATATAGTTTCCATGCGATCGTATTTAAGGATTTTTCAATTGCTGTTTGAACCGTCGTTTCCCCTATATATCCGCCACCAGCATTCTTTGGACCGCCCTCAATTTCTTCATCCACAACAATGGTATCTAATGTTAATCCTCGTTCAAAAAACGGCGTATATACAATAAGAGGTTTAATCGCACTTCCCGGTTGTCTATGACTTTGATATGCCCTATTAAGTGTATACATCGAAAAATCCTGATTTCGACCACCTACGATTGCAACAACGAATCCCGTTTCATTGTCGATACATACCGCCGCCCCCTGCATAGTATAGACACCTTCTTCACTAACTTCTGTATAGTCTGAAAGTGCATCATCTACCGCTTGTTGCAACAGTTCCTGCTTTTCCATATCAATAGTCGTATAAATCTTGTATCCACCTGAAAACAACTGTTTCTGACAATAGGTATACATCTCATTATACTCTTGCGTATAGGTTTCCTCTTCTTCCTCTGAAAAAAACGTATCTTGAAAAACAAATCCTTCATTTTCCATTAGTGCACGCGTCGCACAATTATATACATATGTATCCACCGAATTATTCATCGGTGTCCCCTTATCCTGAGGTGGAGATAAAACAATTTCTTCTGCAATTGCTTCATCGTACTCTTCTTGTGTGATAAGCTGGTCTTCTAACATATTACGAAGAATTTTATCTCTTCTTTCTATGGTATTTTCCGGTGAAACAAGTGGATCGTAGTAAGTTGGACTATTGGGAATTGCACATAAAAAGGCAATTTCCGAAAGAGATAACTCGTTTAATTCCTTATCAAAATATCCATGACACGCGGCACCTACACCATAGTAACCATTTGCAAAATAAATATTGTTTAGGTAGAATTCCATAATCTTTTCTTTGCTATATCGTTTTTCCAATTCTACCGCAATAAACATTTCCTTTACTTTTCTGCGCCAGTTTTTGTCAGTATCCAGATAAATATTTCGTGCAAGCTGCATCGTAATCGTACTTCCACCCTGCGAAAGTTTGCCATCCTCAATGATTGCTTTTACTGCACGTAGAATCGCTTTATAATCCACACCATTATGTTTATAAAACTTTTTATCCTCTATACTAACCATTGCAGAAACGTAAGTAAACGGAATATCTTGATAATTTACATATAAAGAATCTTTCTCCGTTCTTGTCTCTGTAATTACGTTTCCATCTATATCATAAATTACACTCGTTTGAGATGGAATAAATGTTTTTTCATCAGAAGCACGCACAAGTTCTATTGCTTCCCTTTTTAGTGTCTGAACATCTTTTGCGTAACCACCATAATAGTAATATCCGAGTCCGCAAAGAACCAGTATCATTAACACAATCTGAAGTTTGATAAGAAACCAAAAAACGCGATGCTTCTTTTGCTTTTTCTGCTTTTTGTTCTTTGCCATCGGTGAATCCTTTCATGATTTTCTTATCTCCATTTTAGTCGTTTTATCCCTAATTTTCCATATGTTTTCCTAAGAAATTCGCACCGGTTTTTGCCATTTGAAGAAGCATCGCCTCATCATATTTTTCCATGCTTCGAACCACAATAGATACAGAGCCCACGCAATCTCCATTTGCCAAAATCGGTACAATTGCTCCATATCGGATTAGATCATTCACCGGATTACCAGGGCTATCCGAAATGATGCGTGGAAGCCTTGCATCTTCATGCGAAACAAAGTTTACACGGCTGTCCATTAAGGTTTCCAATTCTTTGCTAATTGGATATCCCTCGTATTCTCTTTTTCCTGCTCCGCTCGCGGCAACAATCTGTTCACAATCACTAATACAAACAAGCTCACCCATTGCTCCTGCAAGACTGTCTGCATACATTTGTGCAAATTCGCCAAGTTCACTCATCGGCGAATATTTCTTTAATAATATTTCTCCCTCTCGTGTGATATATATTTCTAAAGGACTGCCCTCACGAATCTGAAGCGTTCGTCTAATTTCTTTTGGAATTACAATGCGTCCTAAATCATCTATTCTCCTCACAATCCCTGTAGCCTTCATATATAAAAACCTCCATTTACAAATTCTTCAAGATTTTTCGTAATCCTAGTATCTGTAAACGGAGGTATTTTATACCTAGACAAATTCGTTTTTACATTTTTTAATAATGTCACCTTTTACCATTACATTAATGGAGACATTCACAGATGTTCCTCTAACCATCTCATTGCTGCATACGCGTATACAGCACTTCCTGTTGCAAGAACATCATTATCAAATTTTACCTTTGGATGATGCTGTGGGAAGCAATATCCCTGATTTGGATTTCCTGCTGCTAATGCTAACATAATAGAAGGAACCTCTTGGCTAATATAGGCAAAATCTTCTGAACCGGCTGATTTCGTTAGTTTTCCACCTCCCGCAAGTTTTAACAACTGCGCTTGTGTGAATGCTTTTTGGGCTCCTAACAATTCGGACATATATCCAGCCATACAGGTAGATAATTCTTGATTATTTTGAAGTACCGGACATTCCTTTTCAAAGCTTACTTCTGCATTTGCACGAAAAGTCGTTGCAACTCCTTGTGAGATTTCTACTAATCTCTTCTTGATATATGCGCGAATCTCCTCATCATAGGTACGTATCGTACCTCTCATCTCCAACATATCCGGAATTACATTGGGTGCCTGTCCTGCATGAATGGTTCCTATTGTAAGAACGGCTTCATCGACCAATGCAAGTTCTCTTGCTTGAATTTCCTGTATTCCTGTAATAATATGTGCCGCCACCGTAATTGGATCAACTCCTGTATTTGGCATAGAGCCATGGCACCCTTGTCCTTGTACACGGATATAAAAGAAATCTGCACCAGGTGCACTTACACCTCCATCACTTACAATGACTGTTCCACTTGGAAAAGGCTGTCCTGCCATAACATGAATCATAAGTGCGGAGTCTACATCTGGATTTTTTAATACTCCTGCCTGTATCATGTCTTTGGCACCTTCAAATATTTCCTCTGCGGGTTCAAACATAAGTTTTACTGTTCCATTTATTTCATTTTCATACTCCTTTAAAAGTCTCGCTGCGCCAAGAAGCATCGTTGTATGCATGTCATGTCCACAGGCGTGCATATTTCCATTTTTTGATGCAAAATCTACGTCGGCCTCTTCTTGCATTGGAAGTCCATCCATATCGGCTCTTAATAAAAATACCTTCCCTTCCTTTTTTCCACCAACGTTTACTACAAGACCTGCCTTTCCGCATCTTTGAGGCTCTAGACCAATTTCCTTTAACTGATTTTCTACAAAAGAAACCGTTGTATCGATATCAAAACCTGTTCCTACATTCTGGTGTAAAAAAGTTCTATATTCTATTAGTTTTTCCTGGTAACTTTGTGCTTCCTGCAATAATTGTTCTTTATTCATTGTATCCCTCATATTCTTTCACTATTTATACTTCCAATATTTCTATTTTCGCTCCTTTTTATCCACCTCTAACAACTCGTATAAAGTTGGCACAAACGAAAACTCCCGCATCAGAGACTTCGTCTCCCCCAACACCTTTTCCCTCAATGCCTTCGGCGTAATCGGACGGTAAACCGCACGAATTAAAATGTTTTTTGGCGTATGATCAAAGTCTACAAACTCCAACAACTGTGTCTTATATCCACTATACTCCAGCAAATTTCCACGAATCGCGTCTGTCGCAATTGCAGAAAAACGCTCTTTCAAAATCCCATAACGAGACAGGATTCCCAATTCATGTGGCTGCATTTGCTTATTAAGCTCATGCTGACAACATGGAACGGAGAAAATCATTCTCGCTTTCCACTGAATTGCGTTATATAGCGCATAATCCGTTGCCGTATCACATGCATGTAATGTAATTACCATATCAACATCAAACGGCGCGCTAAATCCATTTACATCGCCCAATTCAAATTTCAAATGATCATAATGATACTTCTTTGCTGCAATATTACATTTTTTGATGACATCTTCTTTCAAATCTAACCCTATCATATTGACTTCAATTTTTTTTATTTCTGTCAAATAATAATACACAACAAATGTCAGATAGGATTTCCCACACCCAAAATCAATGACATTTAACTTGGTCAAATTCTGTTTTGAAACTTCATCATCAATAATCTCTATAAAGCGATTAATCTGCTTGTATTTGTCATACATCGCATTTACCACTTTTCCGTCTTTTGTAAACACACCCATGTCCACAAGCGGTTCGATTTGTAATCCTTCTTCCAAAATATATTCTTTCTTACGATTATGTGTTATTTCATCGGACTTTATTCGGATTGCATCATTTGCCACTTTTTTTATTTTATAATTGCATTTTCCCTTTTTCGAAATAAGTACAATGTGCTCCTCTTTTTCTGATAAACCATTTACCTGCTTAAAATTCCCTTCGGTTAGTTCCACACATCTGCTTTCTACATCCGAATTGTTCACATTTTCGTGAAACACCTGTTTTTGTGTATACTTCGAAATCTGAAATCCTTCTTTTTTCTTTTCTACTACTATTTTTTTATATTCTCCTGATTTTGAAGAAGGATTACTAATAATCAACTTATTAACACCTGCTTCAACCATCATACAAAAATACTGTTTTAATTCACTCATATTATTTTCCTAATTTTCTACAAATACTCTGTCTTCCTTTTGTTATTACCTCTACTGTATCTCGATGCGAAAATGGTGTCAACCAAAAAGTATTCCCTATATCTTGTGATTGCTTTTCTTTGACTTTTTATGTATTCTATATATAAGGAAAAAGTACTATCTCAGATACATAAAAGGAGAAAAGAAATGGACAGAAATGATCTTATTAAAGCATTGGGAAATGCTTTTGAAAGCCCCAAAGAGGAACCTGCTACTCCTTCAAGTCACGTTGAGTCCGCCAATGTCGGTGAAAAGGATGTGCTTAGACTTTTAACGGATTATCAGTCAAAAGGAGCCATGTACGATTTACATACCAAGCATCCAGATGTATATATGGTTGATAAGTTAGTAAACGAATTGGCGTCTAGTGGACAAAGTGATATCGAAATTGTAGGACGTGAATTGATTTTAAAATTCAATACTGCCGTTGAAAATAATGATGATGACAAAATCTCTTCCATCATATCTGAATGTAAGGACTGTTGCCTTCGTCTTCAGACGATTGATAAAAACTCTCCTGAAAAAATGTTAGCGTATCTCATGGTAATTGAGCGCATTAAAAAGATGTAATCTAAACAAAAGGCTTCCGAAATAAATTTCGGAAGCCTTCTTTAATAATATTATTAATATTCCATAGCTTTTTCTTCACCGTTTAATACGCGAAGTCCACCCTGTACTAATGCTAAAAGTTCATCTTCGCCTGGATATACTGTAAATGGAGCAATCCAGCCTGTTTTTGCTTTCATATCTTCAATCACATCCTGATTGTAAGCAATTCCACCAGTTACAATAATCTGGTCAACTTTTCCATCTAATACGCATGCCATTGCGCCCATATCTTTGCAAATCTGATAGATGAATGCTTCACGTACTTTTGCTGCTTCTTCATCACCTTCTGCGATACGTTTTACTACATCACGCATATCATTTGTTCCAAGGTATGCATTTAAGCCACCTTTTCCAACGATTTTGCTATATACTTCTTTCTGAGTATATTCACCAGAGAAGCACATTTTAATTAAATCTCCACTTGGAACTGTTCCAGCTCTTTCTGGTGAGAAAGCACCATCTCCATCAAGTGCGTTGTTTACGTCAACAATACGTCCGTTTAAGTGTGCTCCAACAGAAACACCACCGCCAAGATGAACAACTACTAAACGAAGAGTATCATACGCTTTTCCAATTTCTTTTGCGTAACGTTTTGCTACTGCTTTCTGATTTAACGCATGGAATATACTTTTACGTGGGAGTTCTGGCACACCTGAGTAACGAGCCACAGGAGCTAATTCGTCTACTACTACTGGATCAACGATATACGATGGAACGCCGATTTCGTCTCCGATTTCACGTGCAAGAATTCCACCAAGGTTTGATGCATGCTGTCCCTGCTTTCCTACTTTTAAGTCTTCTAATAATGCATCTGTTACAGCATATGTACCACCTGGAATTGGTTTTAACATACCACCACGACCAACAACCATACCAAGAGATTTCATATCGAAATTCTTTTCAGCAAGTAGGTCTGTGATAATTTTCTTACGAAAATCCTTCTGATCTACAATGGAAGCATACTGTGAAATTTCTTCTGTAGAATGTCTTAATGTTTCTTCGAATAAAAGTGTTTCATCCTCAAACACACCGATTTTTGTTGAGGTTGAACCAGGATTGATAATTAAGCTTTTGATTGCCATAGTTTCCTCCCTATAAACGTCTCTTTTTATTTATTTTTCTTTAATCCTTCAGCTACTACTGCTGCAAGAGCAATTGAGTTTACTTTTGTTTCAAATGTATCTGAACGGCTTGTTAAGATACATGGAACCTTTGTACCAGTAAGGATACATCCATTTTTTACACCTTCCACACGTACAACTGCTTTATATACAAGGTTTCCTGCATGAATATCTGGGAAAAGGATAACATCTGCGTCACCCTGAATTTTACGATCTGTAGCTCCTTTATGTTTTGCAGCTTCTGGATCAATTGCAAGGTCTAAAGAGAGAGGTCCATCGATAATACATCCTGTGATTTTTCCTTCTTCATTCATTTTTGTAAGTTCTGCAGCTTCCACTGTTACTGGCATTTTAGGATTTACTACTTCAACTGCTGCTACTGGAGCAACTTTTGGCATTTCAATGCCACATGCATTACATACTGGAACTGTATTATTGATAATCGCTACTTTATCTTCTAATGTTGGGTATGTCATAAATGCAACGTCTGTGAAGAATAATAACTGTTCTACACCAGGTACATCAAATACACATACGTGAGATAATGGTCCACCTGTACGAAGACCTACTTCTTTGTCTAATACACTCTTTAAGAATGTTTTTGAATCAACTAAACCTTTCATGTACATGTCTGCTTTTCCGTCATGTGCAAGTTTTACTGCAGTAAGGGCTGCCTGATTCATATCTGGCTCATTAATGATTTCGTATCCAGATAAATCCATGTTCATTCCTGCTGCGATTTCTCTGATTTTTGCTTCATCACCAACTAAAATTGCATTTGCGATGCCTCTATTTTTTGCTTCACGAACTGCTTCTAATACAGCATCATCTTGTGCTGCTGCAACTGCAACTGTTTTCATTTCGCATTCTTTTACTTTTGCGATAATCTGTTCAAAACTCTGTTTCATTGTTTTGTTCCTTCCTTTTTATCTCATCTTTTTTGTATATTTCTTACATTTACCTAAATCGATAAAATAATAGCACTCAAAGTTTCAAAATGCAATAAGGCAGCCCCATGTATCACTAGAAATACACAGGTCTTCCTATTTTATTAATCTCTATTTATGTAGTCATCTTCTAATTCTTTTGCCAAATCTTCTTCCGACATGTATTTTCTAAAAATTCTCTCCAAAAAAAGATTATTAAGTAAACATATGAGGCATGGAAGAATTAGCAAAAGTGGTGGAATTAACCATGTCACAAAACTTGCAACTGCAAGAATTACTAACATAAAAAACGATGATGGTAAATGAACGATTGCAAGACTAATAGAATTCTTTAAAACCGTTTTTAGCTTATCTTCAAAACGTGCTGAATAACTAAATATGTACACTGCCCACACATATAAAAAACACAACAAAACAATAAATGCAAAATAAAGATAGCCCATTTTTGAGCCTTCTTGTAAAAGCGTAAGCATAATATCCTGATCAATCCATAAAACAACTGCAATTACTAAGAGAATCAAAGTAATAATTGTTGTCTGTTTAAAATTAGACTTAAATGATCCCCAAAATGTGCGCCAAACATAACCTTTATCATTTCTTATGGTTTTATGTACCGTATAATACATCGCTGTTGTGGATGCCCCAAATGTAAAAATAGGAATACAGAAAACAAACCATAGAATACTGATAAATACACAATCTATAACCTTTCCTACTCCTCGAAAGAATTTATTATCTGGATTCATAATATTTCCCATGACCAATTCCTACTCTTTCTTTATTTTTTCTATTTCTATGATAATTTCTTCGCAAATTGTTTCCTGGGTTTTGTCGTCTGTTGCTACAAAAAAGTCCGCTGCACTTTCATATGCATCGCGACGTTTTTCCATTAATCCTTTTATGTACTCAACATTCATATTTCCATTTAAAATCGGACGGTCTTTTCCATATCTCACACGTTCAAAAATTGTTTCCGGTGTTGCTGTCAAAAAGACAATCTTTCCTGATTCTTTCATCATTCTGACATTTTCTGGTCGAACAACAACGCCACCACCACAAGAAACAATTGCACCATTTCCTTTTCCGATCGTTTCAACAAGCCTGGTCTCAATATCACGGAAATGAGGTTCTCCATATTTTTCAAAAATTTCTGTAATAGGCATTCCCTGCTCTTCTACAATACGTTCATCCATCTCTATGAGAGGCATATCTAGTTTTTCTGATAGAAGCTTTGCAATTGTGCTTTTTCCTGCTCCCATAAAACCGATTAAAAAAATATTCTTTTTCATGAGAAAAATTTCTCCTTTACTTCTTCTACTGGCATATCCTGTCCGGTAAATAATTTAAAAGCTGCTACCCCCTGCCACAAGAGCATTCCTTTTCCTCCTACACACTTGCATCCAGCTTCTTTGGCCTCTTTTAAAAGTTTAGTTTCTTCTGGGTTGTATACCGCATCACATACCACTAAATCTTTGTGGAAAGCAGATAAATCTTTTACAACACTAAGGTCATCCATTGGTTTCATTCCTACGATTGTTGCATTTGCAAAAATATCACTTGATAAAATTTCCTCTGTCATTTTTGCAACATCATCAATGTCATATACATTTACTACGATACCAGGAACTGCTGCTTTAATTTTTTCTGCAGTAGCAAGTGTACGCTCAAAGAATGCATCTTTTTTATTAAAGATTGTAATTTCCCTTGCGCCATCTAATGCACACTGTACTTGAATCGCAGTAGCGGCTCCACCGCCACCTGCAACAGCAATTTTCTTCCCTTTCACTTCTACGCCATGATCGCGAAGATTATCTACAAATCCCTGTCCATCTGTGATGTGTCCAACTAATTTTCCATCTTTATTTACAATTGTGTTAATTGCTCCGATAATCTTTGCAGCTTCAGAAAGTTCATCCATATATTTTGCGGCTTCAACTTTATCTGGCATTGTTACATTTCCGCCTGGCATTTGGAATAATCTCATTGCATCAATTGCTTGTTTTACTTCATTTTCTTTGATATCTAAAGCTACATAAGCCATATCTAAACCAAGCTTTTCAAAACTATAGTTATACATTGCAGGCGAACCCGAATGCCCAACCGGTGAACCAATTAATGCGAGTAGTTTTGTGTGTCCTGTAATTCTCTTTTCCATCTCTATTCTCCTTCGTTGTTATACGGAAATATAATTTCACTCTTATTTTTTCTATCAAACATTCCATTATACTGAAGCACATTGTAATCCTTAATCCAGTCTTCTTCTGCTCCAGTTGCATCTTCTATTTGCAAATAGGATTGATTACTATTTGAAAAATATCCTCTGGAATTGATTGCAGGAACCACTTCCTGCATATCTGCTAAAAACTGATTATACGGTGGAAGTGGAATGTTTGCACGCTCTAACGCCATTGTTGACAAATAGTTTAAGCTTGTAATCTCCACCGTTTCTTCTGGTGTATCATAATTGGTCCAAATAAAAAATGGAACGGTATATAACGCTTGAAGTTCCTCATTTGATAACCCTCCAAGACCTTTTCCATTCATAATTTCATAGAAACCACTGCTAAGACCCGGTTGATGATCTCCAAAGAATACGATTTCTACAGGTTCCTCTACTGATTCAAAATACGTAATCAGATTTTTCACTGCTTCATCGGTTTCATGCAACAATGAGAAATACTGATTCGCATCCGTATAGGAACGTCCCATTTTGTAATACTTTTCTGGAAAATTCTCATATGGAGTTGCATAACCACCGTGATTCTGCATACTAATACTCATAATGAACAAATCTTCATTCACTCTTCGATCCTCAAATCGCTCAATTATTTTATCAAATAATTCCTGATCTGTAATGTATTCTCGAATAATTTTTGTAGAATCAAAATCCTCGATAAAATATTGCTCATCAAATCCAAGGTTTGGATAGATTCGATTACGACTCCATCCTGTTTCGTAATATGGATGCATCGCAACACAGGTATAACCCTCATCTTTCATTGTTGATACAATACTCGTTGCATCATCCTTAATATACTGCTGATATACTACAGAGCCCTCTGGCAAAAATGCCATAGAATTTCCTGTCATAAACTCCCACTCTGAATTTGGAGTTTTTGCGCCAAAGACGGAAGCTAACGCATATCCTTTTACGGTATTATTTTCTAAAGAATCAATATATGGCGTCAGTGGAAGATTCGTCGTAAGTTCCCCTAAAACACTTAAATCTGCAAACGATTCGCTCATTACAACAATAACAGTCGGATGGTCTACATCCGCTTTTGAATACGCATCTGATTTCTCTGGATATAATTTTTCATAACTTTCTACAATTTCTTTACTGTATCCACTTGGCTCTGAAATAAAACTATCCCTTATTCCTAAAACGAAGTTTAAAATATATCCATTTCGATAACTTCCTTTTTTCTCCCATGTTTCTGTATTTACATCTTTTGTATTTACTGCAACAACTGTAATCGCAGCCGCCATTATTGTCACGCTAATAAGTGCAGTCTTTACTCTTCCTTCGAATTCAAAATCGAAATGCCATACAAACACAATCCATAATACCGCAACTAAAATTGCCATTACACTTTTTTCATCTAATGCCAAATGGTATTTTGATGCTACGCTAAGTCCTGTTCCAATGGATTGTAAATCTGCAAAAGTAAACTCATTCTGACGAAACAAATAGACAAAGTAGTTTACAAACCCTAGAATCAAACACGCCACATGGGAAATAATACAACTCATTCTAGCACTTCTAGAAAAAATAAATACGAAAAAATGTAAAGCACTGACACATAACACATTCATGCAAAGTTTGAAATTACTTGTCCTTACAAAAAGTTCTGGTTCAAGTAACATGTATTGTACACAAAATACCGTAACAATTGCACTTAGTATAAATAGTAAAATGGTTACCGGCCAATTCCATTTCTCTGGGATTTTCCCGCTCGTGTTATCACTTGCAAAATAGATGGCACAAAACACAGGCCACATCCAAATAGGACATTCCACGGCAAAGCACATAACAGCAGAGAATATTGCCATAATCAAAAATCTTATTAAATTTTTCTTCTCTACCTTAAACTCAAGTTTCATTCTTTTCCCCTAGCACACACCCTTTGGAATCCCCAATTTCCAAATATGTTTTATAATTCAAAAAACTCAGCGATCTGTTTTTCGATTGTTTTCATAAGTCTTGTTCGAGCCTCTATACTTGCCCATCCAATATGCGGTGTAATAATCAAACGGTTACTATCTTTGATTTCTCTAAGTGGATTGTCCTTTGTCATAGGTTCTACAGACAATACATCAATTCCTGCTCCCGCAATTTGTCCACTTTTTAGAGCGTTTGCAAGATCTTTTTCCACAACAATAGGTCCTCTTCCCACATTTAAGAAGATTGCACTTTCTTTCATCTTTGAAAATGCTTTTTCATCCATAAGTCCTTTAGTATTCTCATCTAAAGGAGCATGTACGGAAACAACATCTGACTCCTTTAATAAAGTTTCAAAATCGACTCTTTCATAACCCTCTTTGTTATTTCTTCCTGATGTCGAATAATAAATCACACGACATCCAAAAGCTTTTGCAATATCTGCCACCTTCTGTCCAATATTTCCAAGTCCAATGATTCCCCATGTCATACCACACAACTCGTGAAATACATTTGCAAAATGCGTAAATGTTGTATCCCCAACATATTTCTCTGTTTTTACATAATCATCGTAATAACGCAACTTCTCCAACAAATAGAAAAGCATTGCAAATGTATGCTGTGCAACGGTTTCTGTTGAATATCCAGCCACATTTCTCCATGCAATATTTTTTTTAGCCAAGTACTCTTTATCCAAATTATTTGTTCCAGTTGCAGTTACACAAACAAGTTTTAAATTTTGGGCATCCCCAATCGATGCTTCATTTATTTCAACTTTATTTAATACAACAACATCAGCATCTTTTGTGCGTTCTCTTGCTTCTTCCGATGTAGAAAACGGATATTTGACTACTTCACCAAGTCTATCAAATCCGGATAAATCAATGTCATCTCCAATTGTTTTTGCATCTAAAAAAACTATTTTCATCTTATACCACTTCTTTCAAAAACTGGGCAGGAAGCCAACTCCCTGCCCAAAATCATATTTTTATTCGTTTTATTTTACAGAGAAACGATAAATCGTTTTGGTTTGATATGTCTCTCCTACATCTGTAATCGGTCTCTTAAAGTTTGGCTCGTTAATTGCATTTGGGAAGTACTGTGTTTCTAAGCAAAAGGCTCCATTATTTACATATTTTACGCCACCTTTTCCAACCTGTCCGCCAACAAAATTTGCTGTATAAAGCTGCACACCTGGTAAATCCGTAAACACATCCATCATAATTTTGCTTTCTGGCGCATATACAGATGCAATCTGTTCTACTCCATCTGTCTTTTTATCAATTGCAAAATTATGGTCAAAACCATTTCCATATTTTATTTGGTCAAAATCAGCTTTGATATCCTGTCCAATTGGTTTTGCCTTTCGGAAATCAAATGGAGTTCCTTCAACAGGTGCAATTTCACCAGTTGGAATTGCTTTTTCATTTTTTACCGGTGTATACCCAGATGCATTTATTTGTAGCATATGTGTATAAACTTCATTTGATGCATGACCATTTAAATTGAAGTAAGAATGGTTTGTTAAGTTAAAGGTTGTCTTTTTGTCTGCCGTTGCACGATAATCAATGACAAGTTCATTCTCCTCTGTCACTTCATATGTAACTTCCATCACTGCATTTCCCGGGAAACCTTCTTCTAAATCAGCACTCTTTACTACGAATGTAATTTTATTTTCACATACTTCTTTTACATCCCACTTCTTTCCAGCCATTCCTTTTGAACCACTGTGCAGACTATTTTCATTATCATTTGCTTCTAATTGGTATTCTACTCCGTCAATTACAATTTTTGCATCGGAAATTCGGTTTGCATATCGCCCTACGGTTGCACCGAAATAGCAATCCATTCTTTTATATTCTTCTTCTGTATCATATCCAAGTACAATGTCTTTCGTATCACCTGTTTTATCTTTTACAAAAATGGAAACAATGGTTGCACCAAAATCAGTTGCAACAACTTCCATTCCTTTAGAATTTTTTATAGAATAGGTAGTTAATTTGTTTGACATAATTGACCTCCCCAATTTTCAAATTTTTATAACACCTTACGCTAAATTTTACCCCTTTTGTCTATTAAAGTAAATGGGTAAATGGTCGATATATAAGGAAATAGAGCAAGTTTTTGTCAAGGAGGACATTATGGCAATTGACACAAAGTCAAACACTTCTAGAATCAGTTCCGGTATAACATTAAACGCTGATTTTTATCTTAGAAAATACTATCGTGACAACCGCGATGTCATAAAATCATCGGCGCGTTCTGACTTTAAAAAAAGCGAATTGACCTATGAAGATTCAAGAGCATTACGTCGTGCCGCATCTCTACTAAAAAATGTGGATTACGAGAATGAAAAGGACATGGAGAACTCTCTCTATGGCTCTGTAATGGCATACGTAAAGACCTATAACAATGCCATCACCTCTGGCTCTGGCGTAGACAATCGCGAAGTAGAACGTTCTCTTGATAAAATCAAAAAACTCGCCAGCAAATATTCTGACGAGTTAAAAAAAATCGGTATTACTACAAACAAAGATGGAACACTTTCTGCGAGTGAGAACCTTATCAAAAAAGCTGATGTAAAAAAAGTGGAAAAACTATTCTCAAGCAAAAGTGATTTTGCAAAAGGCATTGAGAAAGCTTCTAAAAAACTTCACAATGCCACATACAATTACCTTTATTCTGAAATGACCGGAAATGGATTAAAAATCAATATCCAGCTCTAATCTACAGACTGGAAAAAAATTCCTCAATCATTTCTTTTGTTCTTGATACAGAACCCTGAATCATAAGATTGCTGCCACCACCACGGGCTTCTAATTTTTCACGAAGTATGTTGGAAAGGTCGCGGCAGTCTTTTTCTTTGCTTCCAACAATAAAACTATATCCCTCGTCGTCATTTCCAACAAAAATACCAACATACCCCATATGAGTCTCTGTGAGCGAATTTACTACATTTCTCATAACAGGCGTATCAATGTCTTCTTCAAAAATAATCACATCTTCTTGTTCACCTGGTATCTGCTCTAGTTTTTGTAAAACAAGTTCCTGTTTTGCAGATCCAAGCTTCGTTTTTAGGGACTGAATCTGTGTCTTTTGCTTCGTTACCATTTCTACAACATTCTCTTCAGATGTCGTAAGTACGCCCACCAAGTCTGAAAGAATTTTTGATTTATCACGAAAAGCCTGTAACATACGAAAACCACAAAGAAAGCTAATACGTACTCCACCTTTATAATTTTGTACATTCATCACCTTAAATCCGCCAATTTCACCTGTACGTTTTACGTGTGGCGCACAACATGCACATACATCGTAACCAACAACCTCTACAATACGAAGTTCCCCTTCTATTTCCTTTTTGCTTCGATACTCTATTTTTTCTAATTCTTCTTTAGTAGGATATCCCGTTTTTATTTCTACATTGTTTGCAATTGCTTCATTTACTTTTGTTTCTAACTCTTCTACCTGTTCTGGTGTAAGTGGACCATCAAAATCCATCGTTACAATCTGATTGCTTAAATGAAATCCCACATTTTGATAGCCATATGTTTTGTAGGTAAGACCAGAAAAAATATGCTCGGCGGAATGTTGTTGCATGTTATTAAAACGGTGCGCCCAATCGATTTCTCCTATTACCTCTTCCCCTACTTCAAGAGATTTGTCCACATAATGATAAATAACATCCTCACGAATCTGAACATCTAATACTTTTGCATCCGCAAGCATTCCCTGGTCCGGACTTTGTCCTCCTTCTTCTGGAAAAAATGCAGTTTGATCGAGCACTACCTCGAAACAAGAATTCTCTCTTGCCGGTGTACATGCCAATACGTTTGCTTCAAATTTTGTTTCATATGCATTTATATCATATCGTTTAATTGTTTTTTTCATTACTCCTATCCGCCCTTCTTTTGAAGACTTTCTTACAATTCATATTTATCTTATAAAATCTTCATCTTCTTCATAGAATCTTAAGGTGTAAACTTGGACATGCTATGATACACTCTTCTTATCAATTATTTGCTATATAATACCAATATACACAATATATACTATAAGGGGTTTTTATGAAAAAATCACGTATTATTTTATTGATTGCGGTCATTCTTTTTGCAACGCTTATTGTCGTTTTAGTTGGAAAGCCGATGATACGATTTATATCTGATCCTGAAGCTTTTCAGGCATGGGTAGATTCCAAAGGTATTGTGGGGATAATCATCTTTATGGTACTAAATATTCTTCAGGTAATCCTAGCCATCATTCCTGGCGGACCTTTTGAAATTGCTGCCGGATATGCCTTTGGCATCATAAAAGGAAGTATCTTATGTGATATTGCTATGACTGCTGGAAGCATGATCATCTTTTTCTTAGTTCGAAAATTTGGTATGCGTTTTATCGAATTGTTTGTAGATAGAGAAAAAGTAGAAAATCTTGCTATACTAAAAACCAATCAAAAGAAGAATGCACTGTTGTTTCTATTCTTCTTATTGCCAGGTACACCAAAAGATTTGCTTTCTTATGCTGTAGGGCTTACCGATATCAAAATTTCTACCTGGCTGCTTATTAATCTCATTGGGCGCTTTCCAGCCATTTTGCTTTCTGCTATGAGCGGAAGCTCCTTAGTTGAAAAACGTTATGAGTATTTTGCAATCTTTATGGGAATCATCCTTTTCTTTTATCTTATCGGTGCATTTATATATCGAAGGCACAACAATAAAATTTCAAACGATACACAATAAAACGGACTGGCAATCGCCAGTCCGTTTTGATTAGATATTAGAGTAAAGCGCTATTCACGCTCACCTTTCTTACTTACTACGTCAAAGATAACTGCTGCAAGTAATACAGCACCTTTAACTACTTTCTGGTAGTTTGCATCAATACCCATGATACTCATACCAAGGTTAATAACACCCATAAGAAGCGCACCTACGATTACACCAGGTACTGTACCAACTCCACCGTAAGCAGAAGCTCCACCAATGAAACATGAACCAATAGCATCCATTTCATAGTTCTGTCCGTATGTAGGCTGTGCTGATGTAAGTCTTGCAATTGTAAGCATACCTGCAAGAGCTGCTAATAATCCCATGTTTGTGTATGCAAGGAAGTATACACGTTTTGTGTTAATTCCAGATAATTTTGTTGCTTTTTCATTTCCACCTACTGCATAGAAATGACGACCAATGGTTGTATTTGATGTAATATATCCATAAACAAGCACAACAACAAGTACCCAAATAAGCGCTGTAGGAATACCACGGAATCTTGAAAGCTGGATCGCAAATGCCATGATTACGGCACATAATACAGCTACTTTTATAACAACTGAAGAGAATTTTCCAGTTGCGTATCCTTTTTTCTTACGTGTGGCATATGCTTTTAACTGAGCTAAAACAAGAATGACACAAGCAAGTGCTCCCGCCAATACACAGGTAATATTAATTGCTCCACCAAAAATATCAGGTACATAACAATTTGCTCCACCACCAAAGAGACGAATGAATGTCTGATTTGTTAAGGAAACTGTCAAACCTTGAAGTACTACGTTTGATAAACCACGGAAAATCAACATGCCTGCTAATGTTGTGATAAATGGGGGAATCTTAAGATATGCAATCCAGAATGCCTGCATAGCACCAATTGCCGTTCCCAAAATCAACATTACAACAACTGCGAGAATTGGGTGAACTCCCCAATTTTCCATCATCATTGCTCCAATCGCACCAACAAAACATACAACCGATCCAACCGAAAGATCGATGTTTCCACCAGTTAAGATACAAAGCAACATACCTGTTGCTAATACGAATACGTATGCATTCTGTGAAATTAAGTTACTTACGTTTTGAGGAAGAAGAATTTTTCCTCCTGTCTGCCATGTAAAAAATAATGTTACCAGGATTAACATAAAAATCATGGTATTCTTTTTCAAAAATGCTTTTATATTTGCTTTATCCATACTTATGCTCCTTTATTACTTGATTTCAAAATCTGTGCCATAATTACTTCCTGTGATGCATCCTTTGCATCCAGTTCTCCAACAATTTTTCCTTCATTCATGACATAAATTCTGTCACACATTCCAAGTACTTCTGGAAGTTCTGAAGAAATCATAATTACAGATTTTCCTTCTGACACCAGCTGATTAATAATGCAATAAATTTCGTATTTTGCGCCAACGTCAATACCACGCGTTGGTTCATCTAAAATCAATACATTTGGATTTGCAAACATCCATTTTGCAAGGAGTACCTTCTGCTGATTACCACCACTTAAGTTTCCTACATTCTGTTCTACAGTTGGGCACTTCGTTTTAAGTTTATCACGATATTCTTCTGCAATATGGAACTCTTTATCCTGATCCACAACACCATGTTCACTAATGCCTTTCATGTTTGCAAGAGAAGTATTATGTTTAATCGAATCACCGAGAATTAATCCATTTCCTTTTCTATCTTCTGTTACATATGCAAGTCCATGGTTAATTGCATCTTTTACAGATTTTAATTCTACTTCTTTTCCATCAATTTTTATTGTTCCTGAGATATTTGTTCCATAACTATGACCAAATACACTCATAGCAAGTTCTGTACGACCAGCGCCCATCAATCCAGAAATACCAACCACTTCTCCTTTTCGAACATTGATACTTGCGTTATCTACAAGTTTACGTTCTGTATACTGAGGATGGTAAACATTCCAATCTTTGATTTCAAATACAACATCTCCAATATTCTTGTTCTCACGTTTAGGGAATCGATCTGTAAGATCACGCCCAACCATGCCTTTAATAATACGGTCTTCTGATACATCATCTGTCTTTTTATCCAATGTTTCAATCGTTGCCCCATCTCGAATAACTGTGATTTTATCAGCTACGTAAGAAATCTCGTTTAACTTGTGTGAAATAATAATTGATGTTAATCCTTGTTCTTTAAATTTAAGTAATAAATCCAATAATGCTTTTGAATCTGTTTCATTTAATGAGGCTGTTGGTTCATCCAAAATCAAAAGCTTTGCATTCTTTGCTAACGCCTTTGCAATTTCAACCAACTGCTGTTTTCCAACACCTATATCTTTTATCAATGTACGGGCAGACTCTTTTAATCCTACTATTTTTAAATATTCAGCTGCCTTTCCATATGTTTCGTTCCAATCTATAGAGAAGCATTTTCCACGTTCATTTCCAAGGAACATATTCTCACCAATTGTCATATATGGAATCAGTGCAAGTTCCTGGTGGATAATTACAATTCCCTTCTCTTCACTATCTTTTATTTTTGAGAATTGACATACTTCTCCGTTGTAAACAATATCCCCTTCATATGTGCCATATGGGTAAATTCCACTTAATACATTCATAAGTGTTGATTTACCTGCACCGTTCTCGCCAACCAGAGCGTGAATTTCGCCCTCTTCAACTTTGAGGTTTACATTATCTAATGCTTTTACGCCGGGGAAAGTTTTGGTGATGTTTTTCATTTCTAATAATGTTTTCGCCAATCTAAATCCCTCCCAATTCTTATTCTAATACCTAATCATTATTTAATTATTTTACTCACATTTTCTGCAATATTTCAGAAATATGGCAGGCGGTTTTCCCACCGCCTGCCAAAGAAAAGAAAATTCAATTACTGTAACTGATCTTCTGTATAGTATCCTGAGTCGATAAGTAATTCTTTATAGTTGTCTGCATCTGCAAATACAGGTTCGCAAAGGTATGAAGGAATGATTCCTGTTCCGTTATCATAGCTTTCTGTATCGTTTACTGGAGCTTCTTTTCCCTGAAGAACGGCGTCAACCATTTCTACTACTTTTGAAGCAAGTGTACGTGTATCTTTGAAGATAGACATAGACTGTTTTCCAGCGAGCATATTTTTAACGTTTGCGATATCACAGTCCTGACCTGTAAGTACTGGATAATCTCCTGTATAGTTAGCTGCTAAAGCGTTAGCTACACCAAGAGCTGTTGAGTCATTTGATGCAAGTACTGCATGTAATGTTGTTCCGTCAGCGTAGTTAGATGCAAGAATATTTTCAAATCTTGCCTGAGCTGTTTCTGTAGCCCAGTTAGCTGTTGCAACTTCGTCAAATTCTGTCTGTCCAGACTGAACAACTAATTTTCCTTCATCAATGTATGGCTGTAATACATCCATAGCTCCACCAAAGAAGAATTTAGCATTGTTATCACCAGGATCACCTGTTACTAATTCGATATTGAATGGTCCATCCGCATTTTCAAGATCTAATGCTTCAACGATGTATTCACCCTGTTTTGTACCTACCATGTAGTTATCAAATGTAGCATAATATGAAACTGCATCTGAGTTCATAATTAAACGGTCATAAGCGATAACTGGAATATCAGCTTCTTTTGCCTGTGCTAATACTGTTCCAAGAGAATCACCTTCGATAGAAGCGATAACTAAGATGTCGCATCCGTTTGAAATCATGTTTTCAATCTGTGAAACCTGTGTAGCTACTTCGTTACTAGCGTACTGAAGGTCAACATCATAACCAGCTGCTTCTAACTGCTCTTTCATGTTAGCTCCATCCTGGTTCCATCTCTGTAAATCTTTTGTAGGCATTGCTACACCAACTAAAGCTTTTCCATCACCAGATCCACCAGATGATGTTCCCCCTGCTTCAGTTCC
Organism: Agathobacter sp.; assembly: GCA_036309165.1. Classification (GTDB taxonomy): domain Bacteria; phylum Bacillota; class Clostridia; order Lachnospirales; family Lachnospiraceae; genus Roseburia. The sequence continues at coordinate 31,963 of JAXJUI010000006.1, forward strand.
GCCATCTTTTGCTCCGCTACAACCTGCAAGTAAGCTTGCTGCCATTGCGCCACATAATAATGCGCTTAAAATTTTTTTCTTCATTCCATACCCTCCAATATATTATATATAGTTTTTTTGTAGCCTTCTCCTTTGCTACAAGTAAACTATATCACTCTTTATTCTAGAATAGTTTGCAACTGTCTTGAAATTTTTGTGTTTTTTGTTTGCAAAAAAATTAAGAGGATAGCACTTTTTTAATCCTGTGCTATCCTCTTTAAAAAAAGTCCTACGTACCAAAGTACTACTCCTGATTGTCTTCGTTTAAATAGACTTCATCGCGAATGTGAAATCCCGAATCAATAATTACTTCATCAATATTTTCTTTATTTACTCCAATCGGCGAAAGCCCAATATATGGCACATCAAATGCCCCATCACTTACACTTTGAAGTTCGATTCCCTCTGGAAGTTTTTCCTCTGAAATCGACGCAGCATCATTTCCTTTTGCCAACTCAATTGCATATTCCGCCGCAAGTCTTGCAAGCTTTTCTACTGGTTTATAGACTGTCATTACCTGTGTACCTTCTACAATTCTTTGACATGCTTCAATATCTGCGTCTTGTCCTACTACCAGAATTTCACCTGCAAGCCTATTTTCTGCTAACGCATGTACAACCTGTGTTGCTACATTATCGTTCCCACACATAATCGCATCCGCATTGGCTATCGTATCTAAATGATTATACACATATTCCGAACCATCTTCTGCGCGCCAGCCATCACAGTATATACTATCTATAATTGTAACATTATGAGCATTCATTACAGCTTTAAAACCTGCTTCTACTGATGCAACATTGGAATCATTCTGTGAACCATTAATCATGATTACGTTTCCACCTGTTATTCCAGCATCCACAAGCCCCTCTCCCATCAAGGTTCCAACAGACGTATTGTCAAAAGTAATGTACAAATCTACATTTGCATTATAAATCATACGATCGTATGCAATCACTTTGATACCTTGTTGTTTTGCCTTTTGAACGACTTGCGAAAGACTATTCGAATCTACGCATACAATAACAATGACATCCATTTTCTTTTCAATGAGATATTCGATTTGATTGATTTGCTCCTGGACGTCACCATTTGCATTCTGTACATTTACCTCTGCTCCATATTCTTTTGCAGTAGACGCAAATACATCTCTGTCTCTTTCCCATCGTTCGATTACAAGAGAGTCAAAACTAAATCCGATTTGAATCTCATTTGCTTCATTTTCCTCTTTTCCATTTGGGTAATCTCCCCCAACTGGAGCCATACAAGAAGACAATGAAAAAGATAAAAACATAATACAAGCCCAGGCCAAAATTTGTTTTGTCCACCTTTTCATCGCACTCCCTCCTTATACTCAGTAGGGGTCACTCCAACATTTTTCTTAAATGTTCTACTAAAGTAGTTTGGATCTGCGTATCCAACCATAATACAAATTTCTTTCATGGTATATTCGGAACTGCTTAACAATTCTTTTGCCTTTTCCATACGAATCTGAGTCAAATATTCAATAAAATTTTGTCCTACTTCATCTTTGAATAGTTTACTAAAATAGTATGGACTGATTTCGTATTCCCTCGACATTTCATCTAGACTGATTTCTTTGTCGTAATGTGCATTGATGTAAGCTTTTGCTTTTTGTACAATCGACTCTGACTTTTCTTCCACTCGAGTAGCAACACTTTGAGTTGCAGCACTAAGTTTTTCTAAAAACCATTTTCGAATTTGCTTCGTATCTTCCATTGCTAATAAAGAAGGAAGATAATCGCTTCTTGACATAAACGAATACGTCATTCCACCATGATAAAATGCCATTGTCTCCGCACGCATTACAAGTTCCACAACCTTTAATCGAATATCCATCAAATTATCCGAATGATGTTTTTCCATCCAATCGAAGAACCGCTTTGCCATATCAAGCATTTCATTCATATTTCCACATTCGACATAGTCAAATACTTGTCTCTCGATTTCAATTGGATAATCATCCGAAAATGTGCTTGATGGAACGACGTCTTCTACGTGTGCAACGGATGTTGTTGCATTTGATAACGCTTTATTTGCTTCTGAATAAGATGCATACTGTTCCTGAAGAGGTTTAATTGAACCAATACCAACACGAAAACGAATATCGATTTGCTTACGAAGTTTTCGAACCATTTCACGTGTCTTTTCAATTCGCTCGATTCGTTCATTATATTCCATCTTTTCCTCTTCATAAGGAATAAAAAATGCAATCTTGTTCGCCATTACAGAGCCCATAACTCCTTGAAAAAACTCACTTGCAATTCCTCTAATTGTTGGATAATAGTTTTGTGCCTTTACACTAGCTCCAACGGCATTTGTCATTTGTTTTCCGTTTTGCTCTTCTCCACAGGCAATTACCATCATATATCCATACTTTTGCTCAATTTCCAGCAAAGTACAATAATTTTCGATTTCTTCCGGTTCTTCCTGAAACAAAATACTATAAACCAAACCATTTTCTAACATTGGAATAACTGTCTCAAGCTTTTCCTTAATCATTAAATCATTGCTTCGTTTTTCCCTGTCTTCATCAATTTTTTTCATCGCACGTCTAAGCGCTTGAATTACACGTTCTTTATTGATTGGCTTTGTCAGATATTCCATAACGCCAAGATTTATCGCTTCTTTCGCATAATCAAACTTATCGTAGGCACTTACTACAATAAACACCATTTTGCGACTGAACGTACGTATTTCTTTCATCGCATCGATTCCATTGATTCCTGGCATCTGAATATCCATAAACGCAATATCCGGTCGAAAACGTTCCGCAAGTTCAATAATACTTCTTCCTGTTTTGGCAGATTCTATGACACATTCATCGCCAAATTCCTTTTCAATAATAAACCTTAACGCATCGATTACAATTCCTTCATCATCTGCTAACATGATTTTGTACATGATTCTTCCTCTTCAATTGGCAAGTAGATACTGACCTTCGTTCCTTTTCCCAAGCCTTCACTTGAGATTTCAAAACAATCATCTCTTCCTAGGAATAACCTTAATCTTCGAATTACATTGTCAATTCCTACGCCATTAATTTTTTCTGCTGCTTTTCCAAGTGACGGATCAAAACTTTCTTCTTCTCGCTCCGTCATAATTTCATCAATTTTTTCTTGGGTCATTCCAACCCCGTTATCTTCTACCGTAATACATACGCGGCCGTCTATTGCATATACGGATAGCGTAATTTTTCCAGGATATTCTAAGTCTCGAATTCCATATTTAAAGCTGTTTTCCACAAGCGGCTGCAAGATCATACTTGGCAATTGATAATCACAATAATTTGGATCTATTTTTTTCTCATATCCAATCTCTCCAGAGAAACGAACATTTAAGATATAGATGTAGTGATCTACCAATTCAATTTCTTCATAAAGATGAACCGTTTCATGTTCTTTCTTAACATTATATCGAAAGAAGTCTGCTACATTTTGAATATATTCATAGGTTTTATCCGCATCTTCCATCATTGCAAGCTGTGCACCTGCATTTAATGTATTAAACAAAAAGTGCGGATTAATCTGTGCTTGCAAATACTTTAAACGAGCTTCCTTTAAGTTCGTCTCCATCATGTGCTCATGCTCTTTTAGTTGACGCTCTGTCTCCATGTTCTCTCTAATCTGCTGGACGTAATTTCGAATGCTTACGACCATGGAATTAAATGCTCGTGTTAATATTCCTACTTCATCATTTGAACGAATTGGCAACAATTCTACTTCAAGATTTCCATTGGACACTTCATCAGCAGTAAGTACCAAATTCTTAAGTGGTGTTGTAATTGTGTTTGCGAGAATAAACATAAAAATAACATTCGCGATTCCCACAAGCACTAAGACGGAAATACTTGTAAATTCTAATGATCGTACAGAAATAGAAAGTTCCTCGTAATTGACATTATTCGTATTAAATAAATCATTATTTAAAGAATAAATATGCGTCTGAATATACTCATACAAAAGAACTGTTTGTTCGAAACAGTCATTGTATTCCTCTACCAAACGTCCACGTTTTGCTTCGATTGTTTCGCCTGTCATTTCAATATAGGACTCGGAAAGGAAACGAATATTTCTCTCCATTCGAAGAAATTCATTTGTTGTTACTTCATCATTTAATTCATTTACAAGATTTGCAAAATTTTGTTCACTTCGATAATAATTTTCTAAGGAGTCTGTAGTCTTTGTATTTAAATAATCCTCCAAATTAGACTGTACTTCTTCAATTGCCAAACTAAGCTCATTGAGTTTTAGATTACCCTGATAAACAACATCCATATTTGTTACTTTATGATGAATATTTACAAACATGAATACGTTTACTGCAAAAAGCAACATCGTTGTAATCAAAAACGAAAGCGTCAGCTTTACTTGCAGACTCATACTCCATATTTTTTTCATTACTTTACTCTTCATGGTCTTCCTCCTCTAAAAAGGAAGCGACATTTTCTTCTGTAATAATTTGAATATCAACCGCATAATACTCACTTACATATCCCGTCTTCCGGTATTCATTTAAGGCTTCCACACCTTTTTCTCCCAACTCTGAAGCATTTACAGAAATTGTAGAATAGATTACATTTCGACTGATTGCAGTAAGTGTTGTATCGGAATCATCTCCTCCAATGATTTCTAATTTTCCTACCATGTTAAAGTCTACGATGGACTGATATACGCACCAAGTCTGTTCTGCATCTGAACAAATGATTACCTCTGGAAGATTGGCTTCATCTAACAAAAGGGTTCGGATTGACTCTTCCATTGAAAAGCTGCTTTCATTGTTTACAACATATTGGTACACGTCGATTGGTAATGTTTCATCATCGATTAGTCCGATCGAATCCTGAATTCCGGAAAGTAAAATGTTCTGCGATTTATTCTCCGTTTCTGAATCAACCAGTACACAAACATTCCACTTCTCTTTTTCTGCCAATTCTTCCTCTGTGAAGTCATCTATCTGTGTTTGATAAATACTTTTGATTTGCTCGCCATATTCATTTCCCACATTATATCCACCAATTCCTATGTAACTGGTTCGATTACTTTCTCCATTATCTGTCATTAATGTTACAACCGGAATATCTTTTTCAATCGCTTCATTGATTAAGGAAGACATTTCTTCGCTTTCATTCCCTTCTACAATGATTCCGTCTACTTCCGCTGCGATGGCCATTTTCATGAGTTCTGCTGTTGTATAATTTTCCTTCAGAAGTGCACCCATCAAGTCTACACAAATGTTATTTTCTTTTGCTGTTTCTTTTGCGCTTTCATATGCGTTTACCCAAAAATCAGAGGTTGGTTCTTCTACTATCATGACATAATATGCATCATAAACCGAATCTTCCTGTGCGTTTTCCGCCCCTTTGCTCATATTTCTAGCTTCATATTCAAAATAAATAATGCCACCTACCGTGAGTAAGATGGCAATCATTAAAATCAATGCTCCAATTCGCATCAATCGTTTGTTTTCATTCATTTTTTGCCCCTTTTGCATTTCCTTCATACCCCACCATTATATCGTTTCTTCTTCCTTTTGACAACGCTTGATGAATAGCGACGGATTCGGATAAGATGATTTCTACTTTAAATCTTGTATTGCATCATCCACAACAGCCAATATTTTTTGCTACATGTGCAAACCATTCCGTTGAGCCTCATAAAATCAAAAATGTGTCAAGCAACGGCTTTCCACATTTTTTGAGTCTCACCTCCATAGCACATGAATGCACAAAACATATTGGCTGTTGCGTACAATGCAAAATTAAAACTCAACATAGAAATCATCTTATCCGAATCCATCCTCCAAACTCGCTTCTCTTTATCAAAAAAGTTGGATAGAAAGAAACGATATTTATACGGACTACCATCTGATTGGTAAAATTGAAAAACGCCCATCCGAGGATGGGCGTTTGGTTCTTATTTCTTAAGTGTTAATCTTAACGAAATGGATTTTCTGTTGGATATGGTACACTCTTTGGCTGATTGTAGTTAATATCCTGCATTGGCACCTCAAGATATTTAAATACTTCAAAGAGTGCTTTTCCATAATGACCAAATGCTACTGCGCCATGATGTGGATAGTTCTTTTCGATTAATACATGACGGTAGAATCGACCCATTTCTGGAATTGCAAATACTCCAATCGATCCAAATGAACGTGTTGCTACTGGAAGTACTTCGCCTTCTGCTACATATGCTCGAATCATTCCATCTGCAGTAGACTGAAGTCTATAGAATGTGATATTACCTGGTGCAATATCTCCTTCTAAGGTTCCGTTTGTCACTTCGATTGGAAGACTTCTTGCCATAATCATCTGGTATTTCATTTCACACGCTGCAAGCTTCTTACTACATGTATTTCCACAATGGAATCCCATAAATGTGTCTGTATGTTTGTAATCAAATTTTCCTTCGATTGATTCTTTATACATGTCTTTTGGAACTGAGTTATTGATATCAAGTAATGTTACGACATCTTCTGATATACATGTTCCGATAAATTCGCTTAAGCATCCATAAATATCTACTTCACAAGATACTGGAATTCCCATTCCTGTTAAACGGCTGTTTACATAGCAAGGTACAAATCCAAACTGCGTCTGGAATGCAGGCCAGCATTTTCCTGCGATTGCTACATATTTACGATATCCTTTATGTGCTTCCACCCAGTCAAGAAGTGTTAATTCATACTGTGCAAGCTTAGAAAGAATCTCTGGTTTTTTATTTCCTGATCCAAGCTCTGCTGCCATATCTGCAACAACCTCTGGAATACGTGGATCTCCTGCATGATTATTAAATGCCTCAAATAAATCCAATTCTGAGTTTTCTTCTATTTCTACACCAAGGTTATAAAGCTGTTTGATTGGCGCATTGCATGCCAGGAAGTTTGTTGGTCTTGGTCCAAATGAAATAATCTTTAAATTTGCGAGTCCATCAATTGCTCTTGCGATTGGTAAGAAATCATGAATCATGTCTGCACAGTCTTCGGCGTCTCCTACCGGATACTCTGGAATATATGCATGAATGTTACGAAGTTTTAAATTGTAGCTTGCATTTAACATACCACAGTATGCATCACCACGTCCCTGCATAAGGTCATTTTGAGACTCTTCTGCTGCTGCAATAAACATTTTTGGTCCATCGAAATGTTTTGCAAGAAGTGTTTCTGAAATTTCTGGTCCAAAGTTTCCAAGATATACACAAAGTGCATTACAGCCAGCTTTTTTGATATCTTCTAATGCCTGAACCATATGTATTTCGCTTTCTACAATACAAATTGGACATTCATAAATGTCTGCGGCATCATATTTTTTTGTATAAGCATCCACTAAAGCTTTTCTTCTATTTACTGATAAACTTTCTGGGAAACAATCTCTGCTTACTGCTACAATACCTACTTTTACTTTTGGAATATTATTCATTTTTAGCCCTCCATTAAATTTACATTTATATATAGTTTACCCTAAAATAATTTCTCATTTGTTTGATTCAAAACTTATAAAGAAAGATTTTCGCCCTTTAATCCAAGGAAGCTTCCTTCTGGAAGACCACCTTCTGCGTGACCAATTAACCACTTATTTTTTGCTGTAATTAGAGCATCTTCATCTTTTGCATGTGTTTCATCTAATGGATAATTTGTTCCTCTTGGTAAAACTACTCCTACCTGGAATCCATCTTCCGAAACATGACATGGTGCATAATGAAGTGTTGTTGCATAGATTTCTACTGCGGTTCCTGCGGGAACTCTAAATACTTCAACCTTACTTGTATCATAAGTATAATCTGCTTCTACATCTGCTTCTAAACCAAGCATTAGAATTGCATCTGTTGCACATACATTGATTTCAGAACTTCTATGATACTCCAATGCATTTAATTTCGTATTATGTCCATTACAGTATCCAATCTGAATTGGAAGTTCGCCATAAAATACTCTTTCTATCTCTTCCTTTACCGGAAGTACTTCTAAACATTCTACGGAAGGTTCATAAGCTACATCTTGTGGAACATCGATTTCTTTTAATTTTTCTACGAGTGTAGAGAAATCAATATGTCTTATGACTCTTCCATATTTTCTAAATCCTTCATCATTTACATTATATATTTGCATTTCTATCCCCCGCTTTCTTTTTCCATCTACTTAGCATTCTTATACAATTTTCGCATACAAGTCTGCTACAGTTGGATAAATTTCTTTAAACTGGTTATAACGTGCTTCATATTTTGCTGCAAGTTCTGGATCTGGCTCTACCGTATCCACAACTTTTACGATTTTACCTGCAGCTTCTTCAACATTTTTGTATTCCCCACAAGCAACAGCTGCAAGCATTGCTCCACCAAGTGAAGGACCTTCCTCTGTTTCAAGAACATCCACTTTGATATTAAGGATATTTGCAATCATCTTTTTCCAAAGTGGACTTTTTGCCCCTCCACCACAAATCTTGGTTCTTTCAATCTTAATGCCAAGCTTTCTAGCAACTTCAAACGAATCACGAAGTGCAAATGCAACACCTTCTAATACAGCCTGCGTCATATCCGTACGAGTTGTATCCATGGTCATACCAATAAATGTTCCTCTGGCATTTGGATTATTGTAAGGAGATCGTTCTCCCATCAAATATGGTAAGAAGTACACATGGTTTTCACCAAGTTTTGAAATTGCCTTTTGTTCTTCTGCATAATCCTTTGTTCCGATGATTTCATCCATCCACCATTTATTACATGAAGCTGCACTAAGCATGCATCCCATTAAGTGATACGCCCCATTCGCATCACAAAAAGCATGAAGTGCATTATTTTCATCTACACCAAATTTAGCTGACGAAATAAAAATCGTTCCACTCGTTCCAAGTGAAATATTGCATTTTCCGTCTCCTACAGTTCCTGTGGCTACAGCCGCAGCTGCGTTATCCCCAGCTCCAGCCGCTACTTTTACGGAATCTTTAATTCCAAGTTCCTTTGCAACCTCTGGAAGAACTGTTCCTACACACTCATAGCTTTCAAAAAGATCCGGCAGCATATCCTCTGTAATATGGCAAATGTCGCACATTTCTTTTGACCAACTACGATTCTTTACGTCTAAAAGAAGCATTCCTGATGCATCCGATACATCCGTACAATGTATCCCCGTAAGCTTGTATGCAATGTAGTCTTTTGGAAGCATAATCTTTTTGATTCGCGCAAAGTTCTCAGGTTCTTCATTTCTTATCCAAAGAATCTTTGGTGCCGTAAATCCCGTAAAAGAGATATTCGCTGTATACTTTGACAGATTTTCTTTTCCAATCTCATTATTTAAGTAGTCGCATTCTTTCGTGGTACGACCATCATTCCAAAGAATTGCCGGACGAATCACTTCATCATTTTCATCTAAAATTACAAGACCATGCATCTGTCCCCCAAAACTTAGTCCTGCAACTTCGTCTTTATTAAATCCATCCAAAAGTTCCTTAAGTCCTGTCATTGTCTCACGATACCAGTCCTCAGGATTCTGCTGTGACCAGCCCGGATGCGGAAACTCTAATGGATATTCCCTCGTAACGATGTTTTTTACATTTCCATCCCCATCCATAAGTAAAAGCTTTACCGAAGATGTCCCCAAATCTATACCAATATATAGCATTTCCTTCTCCTTTCATCTTCTGATGTGCACGTGCACTCTTTTCTTCATAATAACGCGAATTAATTCTTTCTTCAATATATCTTTTTCACATAAAAAACTTCATGTTTTTGTTAAACAATAACAAATTGTTTCTTTTCTCATTTTGCGTGCACATGCACGCTTGACGTTCCCCTAACCTTATGCTTAAATGAACTTATATTACGAAGGTCGGGGCCTTTTCGCTTTTCTTATTTTAGATTCAAGTGGCAAACGGGGCGTATTTTACTTTATGTCATTTCGCATAAACCCATTACGTGATTGTACGTTGTTCGGAAAAAGAACTTTTACTTATTTTCTTCCATAATTTATCTCATCATGACGCAACCGGTGCAAATTCGCCATCCAGGCTCAGTTGCTCCTTTCCGGGACGTCCATGTCCCGGAATTGCTAATTGTATCAAGAAAATAAGAAAGTTCTAATTTCTTCACAAATGTACAATAACGTAATGGGTTTATGCAAAATGACAATAGAGTCTAATATATAGCCCGTTTGCCCATCCCGAATCTTATTTAGGAAGGGCCCCGATTCAAAAAGTGAGGTCATGTTATGGCAACAATGAAAGAAATTGCAGAACTTGCGGGTGTATCAAGAGGAACAGTTGATCGCGTTATTAATAAGCGGGGAATTGTTAATGCCGAAACAGAAAAGAAAGTTTTAGAAATTATTGATATGCTTAATTATCAGCCGAATAAGGCTGGTATTGCTCTTGCTGCGCAAAAGAAAAAATTGCAGATTGGAGTTCTTTTCTTTAGTGAACATAATCCTTTTTTTGATCAGGTTATGGATGGCTTAAAGAAGAAGCTTGATGAATTGTCATTTTACGGTTGTACGATTATTGAAAAACGTATTCCTTTTGATCTTGAAAAACAACTTCAGGCAATCGATGAGTTGGTTGAAGATGGAATTCACGGGCTGATTCTTTCTCCCTATAACGACGTCAATATTCAGGAGAAAATTGATATTCTTTGGGAAAAGGGAATCCCTACCATTACCACCAATACAGATATTCCTGATTCAAAACGAATTGCATATGTGGGAAGTGATTACTATAAATGCGGCCAGACCGCGGCTGGTCTTATGGGACTGTTTACAAATTCAAATGCAAAGGTTGGGATTATTACAGGTTCACATAAAATTCTGTGTCACGAGGAACGTATTTTAGGATTTACAGACTATATAGAGAAACATCATCCTCATATTGAGGTTGTAGATATTATGGAAAATGGCGATGATGACATCCAAAGTTACGAACAAGTTACTGCTCTTTTGACCCGGCGTAATGATTTGACAGCTCTTTATTTTACATCCGCTGGCGTATATGGCGGCTGTCGTGCGGTAAACTCTTTTCCAAGAAAAGTACCACTAAAAATCATCACATTTGATACCGTACCCACTACAAAAGAAATGGTAATAAACGGAACGATCTCTGCAACCATTTGCCAGCAACCAGAACTACAAGGTGCTTTATCACTTACAACCATTATTGAATATCTTTTATCAGGAACACTTCCTAAACAGGAAATTTACCATACGGATTTAAGTATTAAAATCAAAGAAAATATTTAGCAAAAAAGGAAGCAAGGTAACATTGCTTCCTTTACTTTCGTGCTTACATTTTATCAATAATCTTTGCTAATTCCTCACTTAAATCTTTCGCACCTTCAAAATCTGCACTTTGTAGACATTTTTCAATGCGCATTTCGAGTTCCTTTTTCTTTTGCTCCAATTCTAGATAATCCTTGTCAAAGTGATTTTCATAAATCATCTTTCTAAAGCTTCGAATTCGCATACGACGAATTGTTTTTCCTTCTACATAAAGAACATAATCTACAGAGTTTGCAATGCTATAAAAATCATGCGATACCATAAGCACTGCCCCCTTATAGGCTTCAATTGCTTTTTCAAGCGCCACTTGAGCATACGTATCCAAATGACTTGTTGGCTCATCTAAGATAAGGATATTGGCATCACCAACTGCAATCTTTGCAAGTTGCAAAAGGTTCTTTTCTCCACCTGATAACACTTCGATTTTTTTATCTATATCTTCTTCTGTAAAACAATAATCTTCTAAAAATTCTTTAATTTTTGCTTTTGTTTCAAATCCAAGTTCTTCAAATTCTTCATAAATCGTATTTTCTTCGTTTAAAGTCTCACCATGGAGCTGTGATAAAAATCCTGGTTTTGCATTTTCAGAAAAGACGATTGCCTTATTTTCGTTATGAATTAAATCACGAAGTAATGTAGTCTTTCCCGTTCCATTCGGTCCAACAATTGCTACTCTTTCGCCTTCTTTGATTTCAAATGAAACGTTTTCTAATAATAACTCATCAAAGGCTACTTCATAATTTGAAACACGAAGAAGTACCTCTGGCTCCTTATATTCCTCATTTACCCCTTTGCCTATAACTTCTGGAAGCACAATGTTTGGTTCACGAAGTTCCACAAAAGGTGCTTTGATTTTACGCTCTTCTAATCGACGCAATTGTGTTACTTTTGCTTTTAATGCGCGTCCCTTTGTAGCATTATCAATCTTTGTGGCATCTGCACGTAGACGCTCTACCATCTTCTTTGTACGCTCAATTTCTTCCTCATCCTTTTGAGATAGTTCTTGAAGTTCAATTTTTTTCAACAACAAATCGAAATTATAGTCAACATATCCACCATCGTATTCCTGAATATCTGTATCTTCTAGGTGTAAAATTTTATTAAAACAATGATTTAGTAAATAACGGTTATGAGTAATGACAAGCAATGTTCCTTTATAGCTATTGATTAAGTCTCTTAATCCATTTAAATTATGAAAATCTAAGAATACATCCGGTTCGTCCATAATCAAAAGATTTGGCTGCATCAACATCTGTTTTACAACCTGAACCAATTTATATTCTCCACCACTTAAACTTGATAAAGGAAGGTTTTCTAATTTCGACAATCCCGCTATCTTTAATTGCTTTTTGATATTACTCTCGTAATGGTCTCCATCCATTGCCTGGAATTCATCTAACACTTTTTGATATCGTTCAAAGACTTCTTCTAAATTTTCAGATGTTGCCATCTCTTCACATAAACGGGCATTTTCTTCCTGGTTCTTTACAAACACTTCTGCCAGGAAATCAAATACACTAAGGTCCTGGTTCTTTTCTGCCTTTTGCACTTGACTTACATATCCTGTACGAAGAGAACTATCTCGAACAATTTTTCCTTCATACATATACTTCTCATCATCTAAAAGCATATCAATTAACGTTGTTTTTCCAGTTCCATTGCTCCCAATGAGCGCACAATGTTGCCCATCTTCAATGGTAAATGATATATCTTTATATAATTCTTTTTCTGGGAAACCATAAGAAAGTTTTTCAACCTGAATCATTTTGTTCTCCTACTCTGCTGGTTTTGCTAAAATCTTTTTAATATTTGCTAAGAAGAGTGTTAAGCATACCACAACTGAAATAAAGTCAGCAACAGGCTCCGCCAAAAAAACTGCAAAAACTTTATCCTTTAATAGTAGTGGCAAAATATAAATCAGTGGAATAAGTAAAACTATTTTTCTTAAAATTGCTACGATTAATGAAAGTTTTGCTTGTCCCAAGGATACAAACACCTGCTGTATTGCCATCTGAATTCCAAATATCCCTGTTACAGCAATATAAATTCGAATTGCCCAAACGGTGGTCGATAAAAGTTCTGGAGATTCACTATTAAAAATTGTGACAATTACTTCCGGGAACAACTGAATGATTGCCCAAAACAGTAAGGTATACCCAGTACAGATGAAAATCAGTAATCGTATTGTCTCCTTTACCCTTTTGGCATTTCCAGCTCCATAATTAAAACTCATAATCGGTTGCGCGCCTTGTGCAAGTCCCTGCGCCGGTAACATCATAAACTGCATAATGCTTGCAAGAATCGTCATTGCACCAACGGCAACATCTCCTCCATATTTTGAGAGAGAAGAATTGAATGCTATATTTAGTATACTCTCTGTTGCCTGCATAATAAATGGAGAAACCCCTAGTACAAAAACAGGAAGTAGTATTTTTGTATTTGGCTTTAAGTATTCTTTTTTAATTCTTAACTGTGTTTTCTTCCCCGTCAAAAAAAGAATAACCCACGCAGCAGAAACTGCCTGCGAAATAATCGTTGCAAGCGCTGCTCCCTTGACACCCATGTGTAAACCAAAAATCAGAATCGGATCTAGTATAATGTTGCATGCCGCACCGATAATTACCGTCTTCATTGCTACACTAGCAAATCCCTGCGTGGTAATAAATGTATTTAGCCCTAACGATAGCATTACAAACAAAGAACCCATTACATAAATTCGAATATAGCTTAAAGCATAAGGAAGTGTTTTCCCGCTAGCACCAAATAGTACCAAAATCGGCTCCGCAGTAAATTCTAAAACGATGGTTAATATCACCGCTATCACTACCAAAAATCCAACACAATTGCCAAGAATTTTTTCCGCAGTTTTTTTATCACCTTTTCCCATAGCGATTGCTGCTTGTGGAGCACCACCGGAGCCCACAAGACTTGCAAATGCACTAATTAACATAAGAATTGGAAAACATAAACCAAGACCGGTAAGGGCAATATCACCGGTCTTTGGTATATGTCCGATAAAAATGCGGTCCACCATGTTATATAAAAGATTCACGACCTGAGCTACTGTTGCGGGCAAGGCTAATTTAAGCAACAATTTCCCTATACTTCCTTCTGCCAAATTTACAGAAGCCCCACCCGTACTCACTTCATTTTCTGCGTTCATGCTTTCTCCTTTTTATTCGAAAAAATGTAATTTATAACTGCTTTAATGTATTTTTAATCACTTCAAGCGCATCATGAGGATCATCAACCTCTATGACCGCACTTTCCATTGGACAAAATCCTGTATTCGTGCGATTTCTTATTGCATCCACCATTGTATCATAGCTTACTTTGATTCCATATTTTACAAGGGTATCATAAGCTGGTTTACTAATAATATTTGCATGTACCCGTGAAACCTTTAACAACACATAAAGATATGCTGCTGCCTTTCCCACAACTTTGTCCGCTGCAACAAAACCCTCATAATCCTCTCCGGATTCTAACCAGTTCAAAAGAGGTTTCACTCCTCTAAATTCACTTGTTTCCTGCTTGTCACCTTTTTGAAGGACACAAGTTTTTCCTTCATCCACCAGACATCTTTTGGCAAAATACATATCCCTTGTCAGAAGATTTACTTTTTCTACTCGAATGTCATCTTCTCCACACATCGTCTTGACTTTATCGAGGGTAAACTCGTAAACAAATCCCACTTTTTCCTGTACACTTTTCGACTGTATATTTCCGTCAAAGTAGGCACACCAGACTTTCTCCATGTTTAAATCTTCAAAGGCATATCGAATGGCTTCTGTTACCGCTTCCGGCATATATCCCTTTCCCCAAAATTCTTCTCCTAACCAATAACCGATTTCCAAATTGGTTTTCTTTTCGGCTTCCGTCTTTGCACGGTTTCCAAACATCAAACCAATACAACCAACCAATACATCATCCTCTATTCTACGAATCGCGTAGTTTTCCGGTTCTGCGAGCACCTCATGAATAATTCCAAGACTATCCTCTACACTCGTATGAGGTGGCCATCCTGCACGTGGTCCAACATTTGGATTTTTTGCAAGTTCAAATAATTCTGCCGCATCCTTGTCTTCCCATGGATGAAAGTATAATCGCGTTGTTTTGTAAAACATGTTGTGTAACTCCTTTTTGTTATTTTATCTCTCTTGCGGATATACAATTCCCCACTGCTTTCTTAGTGAATCCATAATTTCCATTACAAAAACACTATCCCAAAGCGGCATGGAAGCGCTTTCCATCTCACCTGCTTTGATACGTGAAATCGCCTCTCGTACCTGATACTCATATCCACTGATTTGTTCTGGAACAAGCATTTCTTCCACAAGTTGATCGTTTAAATCATAAATGGATATTTTCTGTGGGTTATTGATATTTTCTACCACCATATATCCTTTATCTCCATAGAAAACTCCTTTTCTATCAGAACGAGAATAAATGCCATGCGTAAGATTTGCCATCTTCCCACCTTTAAAGAAAATGGTAATTGTCTCCTGACCGTCTACTCCTGTTGATGTGCGTTGCACAGAAGATTCCATTTTTTCTATGTATGTTCCAAAATGCATAAATGCAAAATTTAATCCATAAACACCCACATCTAATAATGCTCCACCAGCCAATTCCGGCGCAGTAATTCTATATTTCTGATGAATAGGATACGAAAGGTTTGCTGTAAGTGTGGTTACATTTCCTATTTTTCCACTTTCTAATACATCATTAATCATCTTTCTCGACGGCATGTATCTTGTCCAAATTGCCTCTGCAACATACACACGATTCTTTATCGCAAGATCCTTTATTTTGCGCGCTTGCGTAGCATTCATAGTAAATGCTTTTTCACACAAAACCGGTTTATGATGTTCAATGCAAAGCCTCATATCGTCATAATGGTTCGAATGTGGTGTTGCAATATATACAAGCTCTACTTTTGGATCTTCTACTAATTCCAAATAGCTTCCGTAAGCCTGTTTAAATTCTGTTTCTTCACAGAATTTTTCTGCCTTTTCTAGTGTTCGAGATGCTACTGCATAACACTCTACTTCTTCCATTTGTGAAAATGTGTCCGCAAGCACATGCGCAATTCCACCTGTTCCTAAAATACCTACTCTCATCTATTTACCCTCCAATATGTTATTTTTTTATATTCTCTTGTAACCACCTTGCAACCCCATCTTCTTCATTCGATGGAATCACTCCAGTTGCTACACTTTTTAATTCATTAACCGCATTTTCCACTGCATATGCTTCATCTGCAATTTCAAACATTGGTATGTCGTTAATTGCGTCCCCAAAACAAACCACTTTCTCAAATCCCAACATTTCTTTCAACTTTAAAATTGCATTAGCCTTTGTGGCTTTTGCTGGCATAATTTCACACCAATATTCTTCTCTATAAATTTCCTGCTGTAACGTACATCGAAAACGCCCGTCTTTTGAAAAAATCTCGTAGATTGGCTGCAATTCTTCTTTTGTACCAATGCAGGTATAATAAAAAACTTCTCCGTCATACAATCCCTCTTCCGATGAAAGTGGACGCAATCGATTGTCTCCAGTTCGCTTACTGATATAATGCGTCATTCCCTCATTTTCGAGGGTTGGAATCCAGGACAGTTTTTCCGCACCGTCAATATAAGAATATACCGCAGGAGATACCGTGCTTTTCTTTATCACTGAAGTTACTAATTCTCGTTCTTCTTCTGTAAAACTTGCATGATACAGAACTTCTCTTGTTTTTGGATTTACAATAGAAACTCCATTATATGTCACAACTGGCAATTCAAAATCAAGCCCCTTAATAACTACCGAGGCTGAATTTATTGATCTTGCTGACGCAAAAGAAAATGGAATTCCTTTTTTTATTAATCCATTAATAATTGTACAAGAAATATCACTAATTCTTGCCTCTTTATTTAACAACGTTCCGTCTAAATCTGTGATGTATAGTGTCTTCATAAGCTTTATCCCACTTCTAATAATTCCATAGGATGTGTAATGAGTGCGGTCGGATGAAATCCCCTTAACATTTCCTCCGGTCGAAATCCCCAAGTACATAATGCACAGTCCATTCCTACATTTTGCGCAGTCTGATAATCTACATCAGAATCTCCAACATAAATAGCCTGGCTCTTATCTACTCCAAGTTCTTCTAACGCATAAAGAACCGGGCTTGGGTCTGGTTTTACAGGCTGTCCATCTCTTTGCCCTACCACAAGTGAAATGGTATCTTTAAAAAAGATTTCAAATAATTCTTCTGCCGCATTTTGTGCCTTATTTGTAACAATTGCCATCGGAATCCCCTGTTCCTTAAGCTTTGCTAACATTTCTGTAATTCCATCATAGAGCTTTGTCTTGATAAGACAATGCTCTTTATAGTAATTTCGAAAGAAAGACAAAATTTCTGCATACTGCGGATGATTTGTTCCTTCATCCAAACAGCGTTCCACCAATTTTGGAATCCCATTTCCTACATAAGATCTGATTTGTTCTAATGTCTTTTCTTCTAGTCCAAACTTATTCATCGCTACATTGATTCCATCTGTCAAATCTTCAAGTGTATTTAACAAGGTTCCGTCTAAATCAAAAATAATTGCTTGATATTTCATTTCTTTCCTCATTTTCTTTTTGCATTGAATAATACTTATTATATCCTCAATCTATAAATTTTCCAAGCCAATCCACCATGCTTGCTATTATTTTAAAAATAAATTAAAATGATGGACGAAAAGGGAAAAATTTTATTTATTAAGGAGGAGTTTTATATGAATTCATTCAACCAACCCTACGGGAATCCTAATTTTGTTCCAAACAACTATTTAGCAGAGCTGGAAAAAAAGAAACGTAAAAAAAAGCTTGCTGGGAATATTCTTTCATTGCTTTCGCTATTTTTCTTTTTGGTGTCAATTGTTTCTTTTACAATTGTTGTGATTTATGAAGAACAAGATATATCTTCTTACTCATATGTTTTAGAAGCCATTATTAGTGTCCTATCATTTATATCATGCATGTTTCCAATTAATGGTCTGGTTTCTTTAATTTTAATGATTGTTGCACGTTGTGTAGATCCCAAAAACGTTTTAGCTAAAGTTTTGATGTGGATTTACATTTCACTTATCCTGCTTGCCTGCCTACTATTTTTTGTAACATGTTTAACTTTATTTTTATCATGTGTAACACTTGCGCAATCATGTCCCGGCTGATAAATTATTTTATTTCATATCCCTCTGCATCAAATGAGATACCATATTTTTCGCTATATTGATTCAGATGGGAAATCATCTCTTCAGCTTCGCTTCCTTCTAGAATAACTGGGCAATAGTCGTTATGATCTGTTGCTGTTGAAATTCTACAGGGAATTGCGCGTGCTGATGTTTCTTCCTGCATTTCTCCATCTACAAAATGAAATGTTTGCTGGAAAATAAAGGTATCTTTATCCTGTGGATTACGATTTCCTCCAAAGCAGAAATTTCCCATACTATATACAATATATTTTCCGTTGTAGCATTCAATTCCTTGGATAACGTGAGGATGACATCCTAGCACTAAATCGTATCCATAATCAATACACCAATGCCCCATAACCTCTTGTTCATCATTGTTGATATTTTCTCTTTCAATTCCCCAATGCATAGCCGCTATCATAATGTCAGCTCCTTCGGCTCGTAAATCCTGATATCCTTGCTCTAGATACGCATAACTCCTTTCGCCTTCATATAATGGATTCACAGAAATTACTCCGATTTTAATTCCTTTCTCAGTTTCATATATCTCGTAATGATTTCCCCAATCGGTACTGATTGCATATCCAATTCCAACATTTGTCAAATTATCAAATGTATCCTGTACCCCATCTTCCTGATAATCCATAATGTGATTGTTTCCAAGTGTTGCCCACTCTACAGAAGCACCTGATAAAATATTTGCATACTCTGGTTTCCCCTTTAGATTCCACTCTTTTGTTGTTCGTATATTTGTGGAATCACTTAACACACCTTCTACATTTACTATCGTAAAATCATCTGCTTCAAAAATGGGCTTCACATTTTGCATAAAATAATCGACTCCATATAAGTCGTAATAGTTATCAAAAGATCCCTCGTAATAATACTTTTGATGATTTCCAAGCGTCATATCCCCTGTTGCGCTAATCGTAATTTCAATTTCTTCTGGTACATCTTCCGTCTCTTCTACCAAGTCTATTTCACTTGTCTCTTCCGTTTGCAGTTCATCAGTTCTTACAACATCCTTTGGTTGCTCTTTTGGTGCCACACTTGTAAAATAGTAACAACCAAGTGCAACCGTAACTAGTAAAAGAATAAACGTCGATAGAATTAGACTTCTTAATAATAGATTTTTCTTTTTTCGCTTTCTTCTCTTTTTCTCCATTTTACTTCCTTTTTCTCCTATACTTTTTCTATTCATCCCTCTTGTTCCGTGCTATAATGTTTATTATTAGGTAGAGTTATTTAGAGTCATATCCGGGGGGATTTTATGAAAACTCTTTTTTCTTCTATTTTGCTTATTGATAGCATTATAGCATTTTATTTATTTTTAAGCCCTATTTGGCAGTCTAAAAAATTAGACACCGCAAACAAGGCTTTACATTTGTACGCTCTTGCAAGTGCAATTTGGAGCCTCGGTTTTGGTATGCTTTTTCTTCAGACAGATACTGAAAAGGCTTATTTCTGGCGTTCTTTTGGCATTTTGGGAACCGTCATGTATATGATTACCGCTCAATTTCTTATTTGCCTGTTCGCACATATTTCTAAAAGAACACGATACATTTTTAATTTGGTAGCTCTTACTGGTATTGTTCCTTATCTTCTTTCTATTCAGCGCGACCAGACGGAATATTTTATGTCTTCGTTTGGAATGACCTACCGCTTCAAACCTGGTCTTGTTAACGATATCTATACTGCATATTTTATTCTAGTTTCCATGAATATTCTAGGGGTCATTATTTATATGATTCGCTACTCTGAAAAGAAACGATTAAAAACCTTCGGAAAACATTTTCTTTTGATTACTATTTTGATTCTTATTGGTACCATCCTTGACATGGTATTTCCTGCTATTGGTCTTCCTGCTTTGCCAGGTAGTAATGTAACACAGTTTCTGGGACTGATTATTTTGTTTTATGCTATGGACGTTTTAAATCGCACAAGAATTAACGTCTCAAATATGTCTGAATTTATATACTATTCTCTTGCGATGCCCGTGCTGGTATTTGACGAATATTATCAGATAAAAATAGCAAACGAAGCGGCTTCAAAATTCCTTTCTCTTCCAAAAGAGAAAAGTAATCTAAACGGACTACATATAGAAGATCTCTTTGAATTACAAACTCACTCTGTTTTTGACTTCGATGAACTACATTTTAACCTAGATACTGTTTGCAAATCTAATCAGGCACCTTGCAATCTTACCATTAGTAAAATCAAAGACAATTATGGAGATATCATAGGATATATTGTGAATGTGCAGGATGTATCCGAGCGTATGCAATATATTGAGGAATTAAAGAATGCACGAATGGAAGCAGATTCATCGAACATTGCCAAAAGCCAGTTTCTTGCTAATATGTCTCATGAAATTCGTACTCCAATGAATGCCATTATCGGATTCTCCGAGCTTGCGCTTCAGGGAAATCCTTCGCCTGCTTTAACAGACTATTTGGAGGATATCAAAGCTTCCTCCCACAACCTCATGTCCCTGATTAATGATATTCTTGATATATCTAAAATTGAGTCAGGAAAAATGAGTCTAGTCAACGTAGAATACAATACTGCAGAGTTTTTACACAATATTTATGAGATTATTTATACGCAAGCCTCCCAAAAGGGATTGGATTTTCAAATTGAGATTGATCCAAAACTTCCATGTGTCCTTAAAGGAGATTCAAACCGACTTAGAAGTATTTTGATTAATTTGTTAAATAACTCCGTAAAATATACTCCTTCTGGTTTTTTAAAGCTTGAAATCGAGTGTTTTGATCCATCAGCAACACCTTTTATAATTACATTTCGTGTTATAGATTCAGGTATTGGAATAAAGGAACAAGAGCTTGCTCATCTATTTGATGTATTCACACAAGTAGACCAGACAAAAAACTATGGAAAAGAAGGTACAGGGCTTGGACTTGCGTTGGTAAAAGGCTATTGTGCACTTATGAATGGCGATATTCAAGTTGAAAGCACCTATGGCAAAGGTTCTACCTTTATTGCCACAATTGAGCAAACTGTTCTTGACCCTACACCGATTGACAAAAATTTAATCCAAACGCATCATGTGAAAGATGAATTTTCACTTGGCAGCCTACGTGTTAGCGCTGTTACTACTCTTGTTGTCGATGATAATCCAATTAACTGTAAGGTAATTTCCCGTAGTATGGCATATTATGGAATGGACGTCGATATTGCAAACAGTGGACAAGAGGCAATCCAAATGTGCAAGGCAAAAGAATATGACTTAATCTTTATGGATCAGATGATGCCTCATATGGATGGAATTCAAGCAATGAAGCATATTCGAATGTTAAGTGATTATTACGCAACCTCTACAAACTGTAAAATTATTGTCCTTACTGCAAATGCCATATATGGTGTTCGCGATGAATTATTAGAAGAGGGCTTTGACGAATATTTATCAAAACCAATTAATTTCCGTGATTTGGAAAGAATTTTAGAGAAATTTTTACCTGATAAAAATCTCTCTTATGCTAATAAAGAAGATTTCTGTAACAGATATTCTCCTAAAGATGTAGATTTAGAAGGTATACTTTCCGATTCCCTTACAAATGTGGATGTCTCAGGCGGAATTTCTCATTGTGGTGGAAAAGCAACGGATTATTTAGAAATATTAAAAATTATGAGTGATGCATCCAAACATCAACTTTCTCTTCTTGTAGAATATTATAAAGAAGAAAATTGGAAAGACTTTACCATTTTGATCCATGCACTAAAAGGAGCTTGTTTAAATGTTGGAGCAAAAGATTGCGGAGAAAAAGCAAAAGCACTAGAAATTGCAGGGAGAAATAAAGATATCTCCTACATTCAATCAAATTTGAATTCGTTTACAAAGGAGTACCATGACCTGATACAGTCTTTTGAAAATGTAATAGAAAAGTTCTATCAAACAGATGAAATCTCCTCTGTTTCCGATCTGTCAGATTCGGTAATTGAGATTCTGCGTGATTTCAAAGAATCCATTTCAAACTTCGACTTTGCAAAAGCTTCCGCCTTACTAAAAGAGGCACGAAATGCTACTGATGCAAAGAATCATTCAGATTTGTTGAACCGTTTGGAAGTTTTAATGGAAGAAGTTAATATCGAAGAGATTTTGTCTATTTCTCTTGAAACATAAAACAACGGAAATATATTTTTATATTTCCGTTGTTTTATCATTGTAATCATTCATCCTTATTTACTTGTTTTTCTTTATGTTCATAGGTCGTATAATACAAATATACATCATCAAGGTTAACTGAATTATCTAAGCTTGCATTTTTCGGACAATCATCATCTATAATTTTCAGGGATAATCCAGTTTCGTTTTTCCTTATGTTACTAATCAGATATTTCGATTGCATTTCCATCAAATCCTCTTCTGGGATTTCCATATTCCATACAGAACTTCCTACTTTTGTAATCAAATTACCTGGTGTGTCATGTTCTACGATTTGACCGGCTTTCACAATAATAATTTCTTTTGCAATTGCTTCAATATCAGAAACAATATGCGTTGCAAGTAGTACGATACGATTTGTTGACATCTGACTAATATAGTTACGAATATTGATTCTTTCCTGTGGATCCACCCCCGCCGTAGGCTCATCTAAAATCACCAATTGCGGATCATTTAATAGAGCTTGTGCTAATAACAATCTCTGTTTCAGACTATCTGTTTGTTCTTGAATAATGTTTAGGAACTCTCTCTCTTCTGAAAAGCTATCATACCATATGCTTAATTCTATTTTCGTACCTGTCGAAAGATTACTGTCTGACATTTGTTGACTATATTCCTCATCAATTTGTTCCAATTTTGTACTTATCCGCTCAATTTCTTTTGAAGAAGCAACCCCAGGCTCCCCAAGATAAGTATCAATAAACCTATAATAATATTCTTGTTGTGTAGATTTTCTTATTTGCGTAAAGTCAGCTCGATAACCGAGTAATATGCCAAGTAATATAATCACCACAATGCCCTTTTGGCTAATGAAAACCTTATACATCTCCATTCCCGACAACGAAAGATGTTCTAAAAATTTCCCTTTTAGGTTTTCCCACTTTGTAACAATACCTCTTACTATTTTTTGTAACCTTCCCATTTTGGTGCTACATGGGTAACGATTACAAAAAATATAAGTTCCGATTCCCAAACTTAGAGCATAGGTAAGGAACAGTCCAAAACCGATAATGACGTTTCTATTGACTGCTACCTCAAATATATTTAGATTATTGCATTGCGTAAAGAAATCATTTTCCGCTGTCTGGTACCAGATATTACAAAATTTCAACAATTTCCAAACATTCGTAGCATCAATTTTTGTGAACAGAAAGAATTCTACAAGAAGAACGCCTCCACATATCCCAACCAACGAAACCATATGATTACAAAGTAGCGCAACACACCACACCAGCATCATAAGTACATAAAGAATAACCGCTTTGTAAACGGTGTATAATGCAAGTGCCTGCCAGGTACTTACTTTTAGTGGAAAATTTGCAAAACAGGAAAATGTCTGTGCCGGGCAATCCAATATTTGGAACAAATTTTCCTGAAAGATAATAGAGCCTTCAATCAAGACACATCCCTGAAATAACAAGGTGATCACCACGGCCCAAGGAAACATGGCGCCTACTTTTTCCAGTGCCAATCTCAACTTTCCATATCGCATGGTAAAGGTGATTTTTCGTACATCATTTCGACATATTTCACTCATTTCTAACGCAATTATAAATCCACATAGCAATGCAAACCAATTTCCCAATTTAAAAGAAAAAAACTCTATTATGGTTCGCCCTTTTACGTATGACAATTCAAGACCCAATAATGGCAGATAAGTCTCTTTCGTTTTCTCTAAATTATCGTTTGAGAAACTGTTCGTGGATGAAAAGACACTCAAGGTGTTTAGCGTATCTGCTTGCGCAATGATTCCCTCAATATAATCGTTATACGTATCAACATGAGTTTGCTGTTCTTTTTGCAAATATGCTTCATATGATTCATTATATCGTTCAAACCAGCTTCTATCTTTTTGAAAAACGCTTTCGCCAAAAAGAATTATTTGACTCACAAATAGTATAAGAATAACCCCAATAATTTTTCTATTTGCTAATATTTTCTTCCATTCCATAAACCTACCCTATAATTTCTCCCATGAAAGATTATCCTTTTTCGTATCTAAAATATACCAAGAATCCATTTCGCCAGCATTGCAAAATTCCGCAAACAAATTTTCTGCATCGCCTCCATAATACATCATTCCATCAAACGAAGCCCCTACTGTTTCTATTTCATTTCCTTCATAGTCATATAGAATAGTTTCGCAATTGTCTGAGTAACACAGAACTATATAATCATCTGTCAAAGTCACATCTGGAATTGTCTGTGGTTCCTCATTTAAAACGGTCTCCGTCTCTTCCGTAAGAGAATAACAACAGATTCCTTTTTCGTTCCCATAATAGACCTTGTCTTCTTTTATTGCATAAGGACCAATCAATCCTTCTTTTACCAATTCACATTGTCCCGCTGCATCACAACGATATAAACCTCCAACGGCATTTTCAGAATCCCCTTCTAGAAATGATAGACTTTGAAAATATACGTATTCACCGTATTCTTTCATACGATAAACCGAATTAATCGCTTCATCTTCTCCATCATATACGATTTCGGAATCCTTGCCTTCGATTTTTATTCGTTCAAGTTTCCTATTCTCTTGTCCACAATCTATAAAATATATGTACCCTTCTGCAATCAAAACTTCAGGATCAGTCCAACGCCCACTCGTTGCAAAATCCGCTCTAAATAACTGCGTACTTCGCTCCCATTCTGAACCATCTTCCTTTATCATATACAACGATACATAACCTTCCTCATCACACCCTATTACATAAAGATTTCCTTGATAGTATTGAAGGTATCTCTTTTCAATCCATTCTTTTCCAGTTTCTATCTCTGGGTAATAAGCGTTACATTCCTTGGTCGTATGGTCGCAGTCGGGCTTATTACACAAAGGTACCACTTGTCGCGATTCTTTATCCATAAACAATAATCGTGAAAAACCAGGATCCAAATTCATACATTCCCAGAAATAGTAACCTTTATCCGACTCTGTCACAATATTGTTCTTAAAATCCATATAAAAACTGTCTGCTGATGTGTTATCAACATTATTTACTTCCGATTTCCCACATCCTGTCAGCAGGAGTATTCCTGCTGACAGTAAAACTAAAACGATTCTTTTCATTATTCCCCCCCTAATATTATTTTAATGATTTTTGATACACTAGTTCTCGAATTATTTTGTATGCACGATTCTTCCTTCTGAAATTTCAATAATTTCGTCTGATAAAAATTCTAACTCTTCTTTATCATGACATGCAACAATAATAATTCTGTTTTCATCTTTTAAGGACACAAGAATATCTCTTATTTCTTTAACGCCTGCTTCATCTAATGCATTTATCGGTTCATCCAGCAAAATCAATTCTGGCTTTTCCATCAATGCGGCTGCGATTCCTAATCTTTGTTTCATTCCTAACGAATATTTTCTATATGGTCTTTTATCATCTGGATTTAGTCCAACCAAGCGAATCATTTCCTTTATTTCATTTTCAGAGATTCTTTCATTGATATCTGCCAGAGCCTTCAAATTGCGATATCCTGAAAAAGATCTGATAAACGATGGATTTTCTATTAGCACCCCCACGCTTCGTGGAAATGAAATATCCTTTCCGATTTTTTCATCATTAATATAAATGCTTCCACTAGTTGGTCTTATAAGTCCAACGATAGCTCTCATCAGCATGGTCTTTCCCGAACCATTTTTTCCTTTTAGTCCGTATATTTTTCCACCTTCCATAGTCAGGCAGATATCATCAAGCACTTGATTTTTACCAATTGTCTTAAAAAGATGATCAATCTCTATTTTCATTTTTCTCCCTCACCCAAATATATCTTTTCTTTTAAAGGTTTGTATCCCAGCAATCAAAAAAACAATTGCCACAAATACGCCAAAAACAAACACTTTCCAAACCGAACCTAAATTATATAGCATACCGCTCCTCAAAAGCATGGAATTTGGCATCCAAAAAGCTATACAATTATAATATGTTCCCGCCACACATAAAAATAAAATACTACCATATGCAACTAATTCATTTTTTAGTGTAACTATAAATAGTTCTACAAAACATGCAACTAATGAAGTCAATATCGGCATAACAATAACAAGCAATATTTGAGCACTTCCCGTCAATTCAAACAACCCAAACTCAACCTTGTCATTTATCGATTCATTTACTAATAAAAAATTTGTATTTCCATTAATCATTACTACCATTGCAACCGCCCCAAATTCGAGCAAATAGATAATAATGATCGAGATTAATCCCCATACTACTTTACCTATGTACCATTTTTCTCTACTTTTTGTCCTAACTAAAAGATTAATACCATATTGTTTTAAATCATGGTTTGGATAAACTCCTATCACATAGGAAATATATATTTGAATGATAAACCATCCTATCGGAATATCAAAAATTGCCAAACTATTTCTCGTATTTATAAAAGGTAACGCCCCTTTGTTCATTATCGCCAGGCATTCTATCCATGATATTGAGGACATATTTGCTTTTAACACCGCACAAATTGCTAAAACCGTAAACAACAAAAAACCGATTAGAAATCTCTTATATTCAAGAAGAATTCCCGCTTCAATATCATGTTTAAGTATTCCTTTCATACTTTCTCCTTCTATTTTTCTTCCATAGGAACAACCATACTGCATCTATTTGGCCATTCCGTAATTTGAACCATCCATTGATTATTACTATTAGTTAGTTGTTCCACATCTGTATTAATCAGAAAACCAACTTTAATTTCAGATGAAGAATCCGCTTGAACGATAGTATCAAAATCATCTCCATTCAAATCATAAATCAATGAATACTCCATTCCATTCGCCCATGTTCCACACTGTCCTATCATACTCATTACATCAACTTTATGTTCATTCTCAGTATCATTCTTTACCCAAAACGTAACAATCAAAAACTCTTCATTATCCTCAAATTCTATATTGTTATATAGTTCCTTAACATCTTTTCCTGTTATTATTTCCCCACCTTTTACATAGTACTTTAAATCGTTTAGTATCAATTCTCCACCCTCTGAAACCAAATATAATTTATTTTTAGGAAATATCTGGTTTAGTGCGATTACTCTCCAACAATATATTCCAAGTAACAATAATATGCATAAAAATAGCACTCTATTTCGATTTTTTTTCATATACATCCGCCTCCTAAATATTCTCTTTTCGCTTCACTCCATATATTATTGAAATAAAGGCGCTCAGTAAAAAGAATGCTACTAGTATCAAATAATACATTTGCAACGGAAACGATGATACACTAGACTGTGCCGGGCGCAAACAAATGGTTGGAGCCAAACCGAGTTGTCCAATTATATCTGCAATCAAATCAAGAACCTTCACAAAAATAAACGGTACCAATGTAACTAAGAATTCATTTTCGATCAGCCACGAAACGGTAATACAAAGTGTGTTTATCAATCCGTATAATATAAAATCAATAATCCAAAACAACACTATGTATAAAAAACTATTTGTATAATATAATTCCGCCCATGTAGCATCTCCTCTTATTCCAACAAAGCCCATTCCAGCGCTTGGTTGTATCGACGGTAATAATGCTGCTATAATCATAAAATTCAATATTTGCGGTACAATAGCAACAACTCCACCATTTAAAAATGTAACTACATACTTTGATATATAGTAATTTTTGGAAGCTGTCCTTGTAAAAACATTAACGATATATCCCGCCTTTCTATCTCGATAACATGATGTTGCATACGGAACTGCAGCAAGAAGAGGAATGATCAAATAGTAGTAAACCCCGAACATACTACCATTTTTCAATCCAAAATAATGTTCATATGAGGTATGGGGAAACGATGTAAAATTATCATATTCCTGATACTGCAATACCGGCATCACTTCAAAAACAATCTGAAGCACAGATATGAAACACCCAACTAATATGACTATGAAAAACACCTTGTTTCTGAAGGCTCTATCAAACTCAATCTTTAAATATTTCCACATTCTAATTCTCCTCAAATGGTATCAGTATAAATTCACTAGAATCCGACGAACCGTCTGCAAGATTTATATATAAGTTATCAATATATTTATCTTCTATAACGTATGCAATTACGTAACTCTTCTCCTCCTGTGGCAAAAGTGTACATCTATAAGCCTTCTTTCCAGTTCCAAACAAATCACTATATCCCAATTCACCTACTGCTTGATACAAATACTCGCCCTCTAATCTTTCTACTCCCGTCTCTGATAAGTAATAATCAAATGTTTCATTCGATAAATTTGACAGTTTTCCTTTTATATAAATGATTGAGTATTCGTTTTTTATTTCTCCTTCTTCTACCTGCAATAGCTCTATTTCAAATGAAGTCCATTCCTCTAAATCATATTCTAGCAATTTAGAAACATATACCTGTTCAACAGTATTACAAATATTACCATATGATACTTCTCCTTCAGATGTAAAACTTCGAACTTGCATTGGTTCACCAATTTCTCCAA
Source organism: Agathobacter sp. (assembly GCA_036309165.1). GTDB lineage: Bacteria > Bacillota > Clostridia > Lachnospirales > Lachnospiraceae > Roseburia. Next base: position 61,148 of record JAXJUI010000006.1, read on the forward strand.
AAATCTCTACCTTGTCAAAACGCGAACTATCATACTTAGCTTGGATATCTTCATCCGTTGTCAGATTTGAATTATAATCTTGTTCAATACTTTCCTTTCCCGAATCCTTATCCCTATTATCGTCAGATATATTCACTTGAGAGGATTCTTCTACATTATTTTGATTCCCACACCCACAGCACAATACTGTAAGAAAACACATTAAAAAAATTATTGCTTTATTCTTCATTTTTCTCCTCCTCTATCAAAAATAGGAACAGAATCGTAAACATCCTGTTCCTTAATGTTTTATATACTGTCCGGACTCCAATACCCACTCGCGCTAAAATTGTATCCGTAATTAGGATTGCCTTGAATTGCCGCATAACTAAATCCATCTTCTTTTACCCAATTTAGCATTTTATATGTTGTACCTGTTGTAAAACAGTATACATGCCCACGGGATGCGTCCACATAATCATTGGAAAAAATCGAAGTCGTTGCAACAACATGAGCTGTATATGATGTGTTACTTGTACACGATGTACACTTCATATAACTTGATGTATAATCGTTCTTACTCCTAGCCTGTGTATATAAAGCCCTATTTTGGAAGGAAAACGAATAGGATGTATCCTTATAATTTCCAGCAGCCAATACCCCCTGTTTCCCTAAACTTATACAACAAAACATCACACATATTACAAATGTTAATACAGCCAAAATTTTTTTCATTGTTTTCATAAATCACCCTCCAATATACTTTAATTATTTTTTTTTGATTAAACAATCTGGTTTCTTCGGTTCGTACATAAATCCTGTACAATTTGCTGATGCTTTTTTCTCCGCTATATGTAAAACGGACTTCTTAATCAATCTTCTTATTTCTTTTGTCATAATATTTCCTTTCCATTTTGTTTTGTGAGTTAACTCTAAATAAAATTCTATTTAATTTTCTCTTTCTTTCAATACTGTTGGCGCAAACAACATAATTTTGGCCGTAAACGACATATATAAATGCCACATTTTTGTCGTATATAAACAATAAAAATGTTATAATTTACAAAAGAAATCAAAATAGTGATAAAGCGAGGAGAATCACAATGCTATTTTCTATTTGGGAGTTTGTAATAAATTTTCTTGAATCATTTCTATTTGCGATATTTGTTATAAAGCAATGCGAAAAAAAATCCTTTCGATTCTATATTCCCTTTCAAATTTTTTTTCTTTTAGGAAAATCAATTTTGACAACCATCTTAAATTTTTGTGGTGTTTCAACATTAATCATGATTTTTGTAACACCGCTTCTAGGTTTTATATACATATGTCTATTTTATAAAAATTCCATTTTTTATAATTTCTTCTTATCAATGATATACAGTATTTTCTTACTGTTATCAGATGCTGCGACAGCACTTATTCCAAGCTATTTCTTAAATATAGAGCTTACCCAATTACTATATTCTGGAAATTTGCGTATTCCATTTACGCTCATCTATATTTCCATTGTTGCATTATTTGTTATCACTTTTTTGCTTTTTAATCCCCATGTATTTGTTATGGGAGTTTTAGAAAAAATCTCATACTTTACTATTTCAATCATATGCATTACCCTGGAAGAGATAATTATGATTATTCTACTAAAGTCGCCCTCTTCTTTTAAATTCCAAACAAACCTCTTGCTATACGTATTTGGTCTTTCTTTATTTCTTTTTATCTTTATGACAATATACTTCTATCGTCTTGGAAAAGAAAAGGGAAAGAATATGAAGTTAATTCAAGAAATTACAATTTCTAAAATAGAAAACCGACAAAATGAAGAAATTATCAAATCTGTTAAGAACCTCCGAATTCTCAAGCATGATATCAAAAATCACCTAAATGTTCTTTATGATTTACTTAACCAAAAAAGAAATGAAGAAGCGATTGCATATATTAAAAATATGAATGACAGTATAGAAATCTCTAATTATACTATTTCTACTGGCATACTCTCAATAGACTGTATTTTGACATCAAAGCTTTCCTTCGCAATTTCAAATAACATTGAAGTAGACCATCAAATTTTTTTACCAATGAAATTACCATTCTCTGACTTGGATATGTGCTCCTTATTTGGAAATTTACTCGATAATGCAATTGAAGCAAATCTTAAACTCAATCCTTCAAATAGAAAGATTAAGTTAGTAATTAAGCCTTTTAATAAAATGCTTTCCATCTTTGTAAAGAATAATTCAGATGGCAAATACCTTTTTGATTCTCATGGGGAACTAGTAAGTACCAAAATGAGTGAAAGAAATGAACATGGCATTGGACTTTTTAGAATACGAGACTTGGTCAGTAAATATGATGGCATGATTCAATTTGAACATGAGAAGGAAACTTTTTCCGTATCTGTCTTGCTACCATTAAATGAAATAGATTAGAAAGAGGAACTATATGAATATTAAAATAACTATACTAGAAGATAATAAACGTGACTTTAATTACCTATCAGAGCTTATTCGTCAATGGGGAGAAAAAACGGGAAATTTGATAAAAATTGATTGGATAAATACTTTTGACGATTTTATGCATAATCTTTCGAATATTAAATGTGATATCTTTTTCTCAGATATTGAGATTGAAAGAGATAGTTTAGCTACAGGTATTGATGCATGTAAACAACTGCGCCAAAGTGGATATTTAGGTACTATTGTATTTCTTACCGCCTTTAAAGAATATGTTTTCGAAGGGTATGATGTACAAGCTTTCAACTATCTTCTTAAACCTATAACAAATGAAGCTTTATGTACTTGTTTGGATAAATATATATCCTTACATTCTAATGATTTTTATTACTATCATAAAGGAAATGATATCTTACAGATTCCATATCATAGTATATTATATATCGAAAAAAATGGGCACGATGCAATCATTCATACAACTAACGATTTATTTGCTGAAAGAATACCACTCAATGAAATGGAACTTCGTCTCCCAAATAATTTTGTTCGGGCACACAAATCTTTCATTATCAATATGAATCAAATACAATCTTTGCGGTCCAACAAATTGCTACTATGCAATAACGACTCTATAACGGTAGGAAGAAATTATCTTTCTAAAGTCAAATCAAAACTATTTGAAATTGCAAGAATATGAGGTACGTATGATACAAAGGATTTCACACTATTTCGCCACAAGATTAAGCAAAGAAAATGGGCAGGAAAATACAGATGAAATAGAGATACTTCAGTATGGAATTGAATGTATCATTAACACGTTTATTCCTGTTTTAATATATATAATTGTTTCATGTGCTTTGGGGATTGTTCTACCAATGACAATCTGGTTACTTTTTTTTCTAATTCTTCGTAATTATATCGGAGGTTATCATGCATCTTCACATGGGGCGTGCATTTTTTGTAGCATTATATATGGTATATGTTTTTTGCTTATCATCAAAAATATATCCCATGTTCCTTTATATTTAGAATTGTTAATATGTAGTTTCTTTATGATAATTCATATTATTAAAGGACCTATCATACATGACGAAGATTTAACTTGCAATTTTAAAAAATATAAAATATCCGGATTTCTTTTTCTCATTTTCGAAATAATTGTTATATCAATCCTAAACTACAGCAACATCTCATATCATATGAGTATATTCATTAGTATTATTTCCGCAGAATTATTGTATTACTTTGACATGATACATACCTTTTTTTTCAGACGATAGAAAAATTATATTTAATATTTCACCCCTAGACTACATCTAGAAACAACAGATAAGATTATTTCTTATCTATCTAGCTTTCTATACATTACATCAATTGCAAATGCTCCAAGTGGTGCTGTGATTACAATAGCCAAAACTGCCAAGGATAATACTACATCCCCACACGCAAATCCTAAAGCAAGTGGAATACTTCCTATCGCTGCTTGTACGGTTGCTTTTGGGGTGTATGCAAGCATCACAAACATTCTTTCAAAACGACTTAGATTTGTCCCGATAAGACAAAGAAATACCCCAAGCATTCTAAAACAAAGCGCCCCTAGAATAACAAGTAACGCCTTTATTCCCACATGTCCTAAATATCCAATATTAACAGTAGCTCCAACAAGAACAAATAGAAATACTTCTGCAGCAACCCACATCTTTCCATATTTTATAGACAATCTCTTTGCAACTGGTTCTCGGAATTTTTTTAGACCTATTCCAATAAACATGACTGAGATTAATGCAGAAAAGGTAATTGCTGTTGTCATTTTATCTTCTGCAACCACAAGAAGGAAGGAAACACTAAGTATTAAAAGCACTTTAACAGTATCTCTTATGTGTACCCTTTTAAAAAACTCTGATAAAAGGAATCCTGATAATAATCCAATTCCTATTCCAAGTACAATCGAAACCGGTATATTTATAAAGCTTACGATTGAAGCTTTTTTCCCTTGCATCATTCCAATAAATGTTGAGAATAATACTATGACATAAACATCATCCACAGATGCTCCTGCCAAAATGAGCTGCGGAATTCCTCGTTTTGTTCCGTATCCTTCCTCCATCATTTTTACCATTCTTGGAACCACGACCGCTGGAGATACTGCGGCCAATACGGCGCCCATAATTGCAGCCTCAAGTAAGGTGACACCAAGTATACTTGGTGCGAGTACTAACACTCCAAGTAATTCAAGAGATGCAGGAAGAAAGCACATAAGAAGCGCTGGTCTTCCTAGCTTCTTTAATCCTGATAAATCTAATCCTAATCCAGCTCTCATTAATATAATGATAAGGGCCATCTTTCGAAGTTCAACCGAAATTCCTAATATACTTTCATCTAAAAGGTTTAATACATAAGGCCCTAATATAATTCCTGTTACTAGCATTCCTACCAAACTTGGTAGTTTAATTCTTCCACAAATCCAGCCCATGGACATTCCTACTAGTAAAATAAGTGCAACACTTAATAACACAATGTTCCTCCTCTTTATTTCTCTAAAAATCCACAATATAATCATTTACTCTATTATTACATAAATCATTTGTCAATCCTATCTGCTTTTATCTATTTCGTGATATAATAGAAAAAAGTATTGGAGGTAAAACATTGAATTTCTCATATGGTGAAACAGAATTAGATTATTTGAAAAATAGGGATGCAAAGCTTAAAGATGTAATTGATCAGATTGGGTATATTCCTCGAGAGGTTGATTTGGATCTTTTTTCTTCTGTTGTTCATAATATTGCCGGGCAACAAATCTCTACGAAGGCTTTAGAAACTATTTGGATGAGAATACAAGCTACTCTTGGTGAAATTAATGCAGATACTATTCTTGACGCTGGCATGGAAAAACTTCAGTCTTGTGGAATTTCCTTTCGAAAAGCAGACTATATCACGGACTTTGCGCGAAAAGTAAAGGAAGGGGATTTTGACATAGAATCCATTTATTCCATGTCCGACCAAGAAGCAATTGACTACCTTGTGTCTTTAAAAGGCATTGGAGTTTGGACTGCTGAAATGATTCTTCTTTTCTCCTTAGAACGACCAAATATTTTTAGTTTTGATGATTTGGGAATTAAACGTGGACTTCGTATGATTTATCATCATCGAAATATTGATAAGAAACTTTTTGAGAAATATCGTAGACGCTACAGCCCATATTGTAGTGTTGCTAGCTTCTACCTATGGGCTGTAGCAAATGGTGCTCTTCCAGAAATGAAAGATTATGCCCCAAAGTCTAAGAAATAGATTTTTCTGTTTCCTGTCTTCCGATTGCAATTCCTAATGCAACCCAGAAAAGAATACTTCCTATTGTAGTAATCACAGACACATATGATTCTATACGCTTTTCCATGATAAAATAATCATAATATGATACGTTATCATTGCTCATTATAGCATACAAATGTGTATTTAAGAGATTATAAAAACCTATAAAACCCCTTCCTATAATCGCAAATAGTAACATTAACTTTGCAGAAATCTTCGGACAAGTCATCAACAAAACTGTAAACAGCAAAACGTAAATCATCAACACACAAGGTTTGACTAATACAACAAATGGTACAATAATTCCTCCATCTCTCACCATCATGGCTGGATTATCTACATGTACATAATAGACTAGTCCCATGGCTACTATTAAAATGTATAACACATGTACCAAAATAGTAGCAATACAAAGCCCTTTTACCCATTTCTGTGCTTTCATCTTTATTCTCCTTTCATAACATTTTTCATAACTGTTTTATTATATTATTTATCACTTCGCTTTTCAACTACGTTTCTGTGGATTGAATTCCTACAAATAGATTAAACTTTAGAACCTCTTTTCTATCTCAATAATTTCTTAAATGATATTCTGCACTGCTTCCATGAAGTCCCAATATATAATCATAATGTCTTGAATGATTCGACAAACTGGAATTGGCCAACCATCTCTCAACATAAAGAAAATATCAAATTTATCATCACGAACCCGAAAGAAAATTCGGCAACAAATATGAAAAAGCACAAGTTTACCGTCACGAATCCAAAAGAAAATTCGGCAACAAATAGAAAATAATACAAGTTTACCGTCATGAACTCGAAAGAAAATTCGGCAACAAATAGAAAATAATACAAGTTTACCGTCATGAACTCGAAAGAAAATTCGGCAACAAGGAGAAAATTGTACAAGGTTACCGTCACGAACTCGAAAAGTAAGCCGGTAAGAAGTCTGAAAAAAGAAGAATGTTACCGAAAAAACATCTTTTATCCCAATAATATCATCTGTTTACTCGAATAAAAGGTAAACAACTAATAGAAATGCTTTAGAAACAAAAAAAGCGGAAGTGCTGTAAAATCAGTACTTCCACAATTTTATAAACAATGAGACATCGGGGATTCGTATCTCCGCTCCGCTTCGGTCCGCTCAAAGCCGAGGTCCACCGGACCTCGTGAGCCCCGACCAACTACGTTGTCCTGGCTTCGAATCTTCCGAAGTCTAGACATTAAAAAAAGATAGGCTCTTGCCTATCTCTTTTTAATGAGACATCGGGGATTCGAACCCCGGACAACTTGATTAAAAGTCAAGTGCTCTACCAACTGAGCTAATATCCCATACCTTATTTGGTTAAATACTCATTAGTTGAGTAATGCCCAGTTTCGGAATCGAACCAAAGACACAAGGATTTTCAGTCCTTTGCTCTACCAACTGAGCTAACTGGGC
>JAXJUI010000007.1:0-1680 GCA_036309165.1 Agathobacter sp.
AGGAAATAGAAACAGAAGAAACAGAAACGGAAGAAATTGCTGAGACTGAAACAAATCAAAGCGAATTGCCACAAGAGGGGAATGAATCTGGGGATACAGAGGAAACAGAAGTTACTACAGGACAGATTTCTTTAGCGGAAAGTATTGGTTATTCACAATTAGATGTTTCCTATGTAGGTGTTTCGGTTGCTGATAGTTACATGGAAGGTAAGCATTTTTCTTTGACACCGGCAAGCGGTAAACAGTATGCTGTAATGAGTTTTACTATTACAAATCCAACAAAAGAAGCAATTGAAATGGATGTCATGAAAGATATGCCAAGTTTCAAAGCAAGTATCGATGGAGGAGAATACCTTGCAGCAGAAGAAACTTTTTTGCTTTACTATTTATCTACTTATCAAGGTACGATAGAGGCGGAAGAAAGTGTCGATGTTTGCTTGCTATTTCAAATTCCGAAAAGCGAAGAAGGCAGTATTTCGGATGTGAAATTGATTGTTGAACAGCCAGATGGAGATAAAATCGTACAATTATAATAAAAAAATCAAATTTTTTAACAAATTTTCTTACAATATGTTATACTAACAATATATAATTTCTAGGAGGGTACATATGGAGACTAACATACTTTTGGAATCAGGGACAAACGAACTTGAGATTCTTGAATTTACTTTAGGAGATAACCATTACGGAATCAATGTTGCAAAGGTTCGTGAGATTTTACAATATCAGCAAATTACACCAGTTCCAAATTCACATCCAAGTGTGGAAGGAATATTCATGCCTCGTGAAACAATGATTACGGTAATTAACCTGAGAAATTGTTTGGGTATGCCAAATGGTGAAGAAAACGGGTTGTTCATTATAACAAACTTTAATAAATTGGATATTGCATTCCATGTTGATCGTGTAATTGGAATTCATCGTGTTTCATGGGAAGAGATTATTAAACCGGATTCGACAATTAATGGTCAGGACGGAAGTGTTTCTACAGGTGTTATCAAGATGGAAAACAAATTAGTTGTTATTCTTGATTTTGAATCAATTGTTTCAACTATCAGTCCAGAGACGGGGCTCCGTACTGCAGATATCGATTCATTAGAAGCTAGAGAACGAAGTGATTCTCGTATTTTGATAGCAGAAGATTCTCCACTTCTTAGTAAATTGATTTCGGATTGTCTGAAAAAGGCTGGATATACAAATCTTATTATTACGACAAATGGTCAGGAGGCATGGGATAAGATTTGTGAGATGAAAGCAGAAGGCGGAAATATTACGGAGAAACTTCAGTGTATTATTACTGATATTGAAATGCCTCTTATGGATGGACATCGCCTTACAAAATTGTGTAAATCAGATGATAAGATTGCACCAATTCCACTTGTTATTTTCTCTTCACTTGTAAATGAAGAAATGAAGAGAAAAGGTGAAATGCTTGGAGCAGATGCACAGCTTACAAAACCAGAAATTGGTTCATTGGTAGATGCTATTGATCGTTTGATTGAAGAACATGCAAGATAAGAGAATACAAGGGATGTGGTGTTTTCATCACATCCCTTTATGAGTTATATGAAATATAAAAATGCAGGAGAATGTTTATGGGAAAAGAATCTGAAAACTATTTAGATAGTCTTTTAAATTCCGTAAGTGGAACAACAAAAGAAGATGATTTTGAAATTGATG
>JAXJUI010000008.1:0-5232 GCA_036309165.1 Agathobacter sp.
ATGTACATTTAAATAGTATCATTTACAGAAGATTACCGTGTGAGTATCGAGAGCAGATTCGGCAACAAAAGAGAAAAGAAGGAATGTTGCCGTCAGTAAAGAAAAGGGAGATTCGGCAACAAAAGAGAAAAGAAGAAATGTTACCGTCAGGAAAGTGAGAGCAGATTCGGCAACAAAAGAGAAAAGAAGAAATGTTGCCGTTAGTAAAGTGAGAGCAGATTCGGCAACATGAGAGAAAAGAGGGAATGTTACCGCCAGTAAAGGAAAGGGAGATTCGGCAACAAATGGAAAAAAGAGTAGGATTGCCGACATATAGTTGAAAATTGAGCCGGTAACAATCAAGAAAAGATGGATGTTTACCGTATAAACAATGAAAATGACGCCGGTAACATATGAAGAAAGAAGGTGGTTTACCGATTTTGGATAATATAAGAAGAATAAAGGTCTGGAAAGGAGGTGTATAGAAGAGAAAAAGTAAAGAATAAAGAAAGAAGAAAAAGGAGGAAGAGAATAGGGAACAAAGAAAGAAGAAAAAAGGAAGGGGGAAGAAAGGAAGTAAGAAAAAGAATTAAATTCAAGAAACATAAGAAATGATTAGCAATAAATAAGGAGGTATATAAAAATGAGGGGATTTTACGAGGAATTAGAAGAAAGAAAAGAAGAGTTAGAAAAAATTCTAGAGACCGCGAGCGCGTCAATTAGTACTGCGCCAGATGGAAAAGTAAAAGTGACATCAAAAGGCAATAGAGCACAGTTTTATTTGTATGAAGAAGGAGAATCAGAAAGAATTAGTGTAGGAAAATATGTAAGAAAAGAGAATCAAACAATAATTCCTGCGTTGATCAATAAGGAATATAATCAGAAGGTTGTTTGGCTTGCCGAGAAACAGATAAAGGCTATTAATACTTTTCTGTTGAGATATCCCCAAAAAGATGTTGGAGATATTTATGATAATTTGGGGAAGCATAGAAAGGAATATATTGATCCCTATGAAATTGGAGATGAGGAATATGCGCGAAGATGGCAAGAGGAGGAGTATGAAACAAAGGGATTTGAAATTGAGCAGTATGATGAAGAAGGCGAACTGATATATATTCCTGAAATATATTCCGAAAGAGGGGAGAGAGTTCGTTCTAAATCCGAAAAAATTATTGCGGACAAATTATATCGTAATGGAATTCCATATAAATATGAAAAGCCATTAGTATTAAAGGGATTAGGAAAGATACATCCAGATTTTGAGATTCTAAATAAGAGAACGCGGAAGGAATATTTTTTGGAACATTTAGGCAAAATGGATGACATCGGATACGTTAAAAAGAATATGAGACGAATTGACTTTTATGAGAAGAATGGATATTTGTTAGGCGATCGATTATTGATTACAAGAGAAAATAGATTACAGCCTTTTGATGGAAGAGTAATTGATTGGTATATTGAAAAGTACTTTCAATAAGAGACTTCGAAGTTTATAATGATGTCAGGATAATTTTTATCAAACGTCAGATATTATAAGCATCAGAAATTACAAGCATCAGAAATTGCAAGCTCTATTTTGGCATTTAAAAAGAGGTAAGAATAGAAAAATGTATCAGGTTACTCTATTTTTCGATCAGAAAACAGAAACAATTCTTCAAAACTACATAAATACTGTTGCTGAGGCATCGGGAAATTGGTTTATGGTGGAGAATAAAGTTCCTCCTCACATGACGATTGCAGCATTTGATGCGCCAAATGATGAAATAGCAAAAAAGGTATGGGAGAAAATGAAAACGTTTCAAGAAGGAGAAGTGCAATTGGTTTCGATTGGAGCGTTTTTGCCATATGTACTAAATATTCAAGTGGTATATAATTCATATTTGCATGCCTTGTCATCAGCAATTTCGGAAATAATGACGGAGGAAGTTTTACCGAGTAAGTATTATCAACCTTTTCAATGGATGCCACATGTGACCATTGCAAAAAAACTAGAAAGTGATCAATTACAGAAAGGTTTTTGTGTTTTAGCGAAATCTTTTCAGCCGCTCACCGGGAAAGTGGTCGATATGCAATTAACTAAAATGAATCCATATCGTATTCTCTAGAAGTTTTTGTGAAGAAAAACACTTGTCAAAAGCCTTGATTCGTGCTATCGTACAATAAATGCGAAGAATAGAAATAGTAGACAGGAAGTCCCTACAGAGAGAAGTCGGTTGGTGAAAGACTTTGGTGAATGGAATGTTGAACCAGTCTAGGAGCAGCGAGTGAGAAAGCTTTTGTTGGAGAATATATTTGAAAGAATGCAGTTTCCCGGAAGAAACACTCGACGGAGGTCACCGTTATTAGAGACATGTAAGTGGAAGCTTACGATGAGAGCAGACAAACGTCTGAAATTAGGTGGTAACGCGGATTATATTCGTCCTAAGTATATGGAAAGTATACTTAGGACGTTTTTTATTTGATAGGAAATTCCTATCAAAAAACGCTCCGTCAAAGTTTGTATGGAAATGGAACGCTCACTTGGAGCCGAAACGAATATCCCTATATTTGTAATTTTGTTGCCATGCATTCGAAGGAAGCTGCCGGTGGCAGGTTCTGTAGGGGAAAATCAAAAACATTGGTACAACTGGTGTTGGCCAATTTATGTAAATTTAGAATATATAGAAAAGGAGATATATTATGAAACTTAAAAATCTTGTAGGTCAACGATTCAAAGAACGTCCAGCGGATTGTGTAATTGATAGTCATGCACTCATGGTTCGTGGTGGATATATGAAAGCAGTAGGAAATGGTATTTTCTCAGAAAATCCGGTTCTTAGAAGAATTACATCAAAAATAGAAAACATCATCCGTGAAGAAATGGATGCAATCGATGGGCAGGAAGTATTATTCCCAGTTGTAATGCCAGCAGATTTATGGGAAGAATCAGGAAGATATGAAAGCATTGGGAGCGAGTTGGTTCGTTTTAACGATAGAAACAAATCAAAAATGGTGCTTGGTATGACACATGAAGAAGCTGCCGTACATCTTGTAAGAGAATATGCACAGTCATATCAGCAGTATCCATTCATGATTTATCAGGTGCAGAGAAAATTCCGTGATGAAGCTCGCCCAAGAGCTGGAATGATTCGTGTACGTGAATTTACTATGAAGGATGCATACTCATTCCACACATCACAAGAAGATTTGGAGCAGTACTATCAGAAATGTTACGATGCATATAATCGTATTTTTGCACGTGCAGGAATTCCTGAAGTCGTAACGGTACAGTCTGATTCAGGTATGATGGGCGGAAGTGTATCACATGAATATATGTTATTAACAGATGTTGGTGAAGACTCACTTGTCATCTGTAGTGAATGTGATTTTCGTGCAAATATGGAAAGTGCAGAATGCGTTTATGAAGCTCCAAAAGCAGAAGAAATGCAGGCGCTTACAGAAGTAGAAACACCAAATCAGAAAACAATTGAAGAAGTATGTAGTTTCTTAAATGCATCGGAAGAAAAAGCTTGTAAAGCAGTAGTTTATCAGAAAAATATGGATGACTCTTATGTAGTAGCATTCGTACGCGGAGACGTAGAAGTAAACGAAACAAAACTTCGTAACCTTGTAGGAGAAGATATTCATCCAGCAGAAATCACAGGCGAATCTCCACTTGTGGCAGGATTTATTGGACCACAGAATATTTCAAAAGAAGTAACATGCTACTTTGATAATTCTTTAAAAGGAATTGCAAACCTTATCGCGGGAGCAAACAAAGAAGGATATCATGTAACAGGATTAAACCTTGAAAGAGATGTAGAAGGTGTTGAATTCCATGACGTTGCAAAAGCAAAAGAAGGCGGAATTTGTCCATGTTGTGGAAAACCGGTTCTTACATTAAAACGAGGAATTGAAGTTGGAAATATCTTCCAGCTTGGAACAAAATATACAAAGAGCATGAACATGACTTATGTCGATAGCGAAGGAAACTCAAACTATCCAATCATGGGATGTTATGGAATTGGTGTTGGTCGTCTTGCTGCTTCTATTTGTGAAGCAAAACATGATGATTTTGGCCCAATCTGGCCAATGGCAATTGCACCATGGCAGGTACACTTATGCTGTATTCGTCCAGATGATGAAGAAGCAAAACGCGTAGCAGATGATTTGTATCAGACACTCCAGGCAAACGGAATCGAAGTAATCTATGATGACCGTGAAGGAGTTAGAGCGGGTGAAATGTTTGCAGATGCTGACTTGCTCGGCGTGCCAATTCGCGTAGTAGTTAGTCCACGTAACTTAAAAGAAAACAAACTCGAAATCTCAACAAGAGATAAATCCGTAAAAGAGAGCATCGATTTGGAAGAAGGACTGGCATTTATTAAGGACTTAAAAGAAAAAATGCTCCAGAACTAAAAAATAGATATTCACAAAAATTTATGGTTATGTAGATAATACTTCAGTTGTTGTAAACGGAAGTTATACCGTCAATACGAAGGTGCATTATTTTGATGAAAACCATATAGAAAGGGAGGCAATCCTTCCTACTGTATTTGAAAGAGGAGCAAATATTTATCCGATAGGAATGATGATAGATATTTATGAATATCAAGGGAGATTTAATTTTGATCCGAGGTCTGTCCGAAACGAGATGCTTTCAGGAGAGGCAGAACTTATGGACGATAAGCCAGTTGAACCAGAGAAAATGAATCTTATAGCAGTGCGTTGCCCGGGATGTGGTTCAAGTTTTCAGGCAATGAAAGGATATGCAAATAGATGCCCATATTGTGGTGGATATTTTAATGCCTAGGTTTTCGTATGTAATAAATGTTCCCAAATCGGCAGTAGAGCTGGTTTGGGAATATTTTTACATAATAAACGAGAAGTATTTCTGTGCATTTATTATATAATAGGGAAGTATTCTTGTACATTTGCAATATGAAAGGGAAGCATTTCTCTATATTTACAATATGAAAGGAAAGTATTTCTCTATAGAAAATTCATAGTAGATAAGATAAAATGATAGATAGAAATTGTTGATTCCTGAGCGAAAATAGGGCATTTTTAGTCAAAGAGGTGGATGGATTTCTCTATAGAAAATTATTTCAAAGAAAGATAAAAAAATCAAAAGAAATCTTTCTCTGACATATCTTATTTGTTCCATAGAGAAAAAAGTGTAAATTTTGTACAGATTTTGTAGTTTTTTCTAGGGAAATTTTACCTGGCGTGATCAAAAAAATGTATAGAGAAAATCATTAAGATGAAAAAACC
>JAXJUI010000009.1:0-2226 GCA_036309165.1 Agathobacter sp.
TGATATTAAGGCAAATGCCATGAACAAGTTTAACCAACTATAAAAGTATCAATCAGTTTCATAGATTATCAGCTATTTGAATTATATTTGCGACAACAATAAACATTAGAATGGAAAATAACAGAGAATATCATATAGGAAAAACGGACTTTGACGCATTTGTTCATGCTGTCGGTTCGGAAATAGAACAGGCGCAAGTCCGGCTGATTACCGCAGCCAATGCGCAAATGCTGTTCCATTACTGGAAAATGGGCAACTATATCCTGTATCATCAAAACTTGCAAGGCTGGGGAAGCAAAATCATCAAGCAACTGGCTAAGGCTATCCGTTTCAATTATCCTGAAAAGAAAGGCTATTCGGAGCGCAACCTTACCTATATGTGCCAATTTGCACGGTCATATCCGCTGAACGTACTACGCAGCTTCATTGATACAGATGCAAGACTGTCTGTTCCAAGCATACAGAATGTTACAGATGAAGTCCTGAAACTAAACAACGGACAATTTACGCAGGAACTTACTGCGCAAATACAATCCGCTGATTGTCAGTCCTTAGAATTTACGCAGGAAGCTCCTGCGCAAATTCAGGATGTGGCGAAAACTGTTTCTGCCATTTACAGAATGGAGATTAAGGAGATAGAAAAATTTTTCTTGACCTCCCCTGTTGCCAGAATAAACTGGGCAAGCCAAATGGTTATACTTGACAGTTCGTTGCCGTTAGGTGTGAGATATTGGTACATGAAACAGTCTGTAGAAATGGGCTGGAGCAGCAATGTGCTTAAAATACAAATTGAAACCAACCTATATAACAGACAAATCAGCAACAACAAGGTAAACAATTTCACAGCCACACTTCCGGCACCACAAAGTGACCTTGCCAATTATCTGTTGAAAGACCCGTATATATTTGATTTGGCAGGAGCAAAAGAAAAGGCAGATGAAAGGGATATAGAGGAACAACTGGTAAAACACGTTGCCCGTTATTTGTTGGAAATGGGCAACGGATTCGCCTTTGTCGCCCGGCAGAAGCATTTTCAAATTGGCAACAGTGATTTCTTTGCCGACTTGATTCTATATTCAATTCCGCTACACGCATACATTGTTATAGAGCTAAAGGCTACCCCATTCAAGCCGGAGTATGCAGGACAGTTGAATTTCTACATCAATGTGGTGGATGACAAACTGAGGGGAGAGAATGACAACAAGACTATCGGGTTGTTGCTGTGTAAGGGAAAAGATGAGGTGGTAGCACAATACGCATTGACAGGCTACGACCAGCCGATAGGTATCAGTGATTACCAGTTGAGCAAGGCTATACCCGAAAACCTGAAATCAGCCTTGCCAAGCGTGGAAGAGGTGGAAGAAGAACTGACATCTTTCCTTGACAAGGACAATAATCCCCAAAATTGAAATCTATGGCAGGAGAGATTAACAAACTGATTCCCCTATATGGAGAACTCAACAGGATATATAATGATTGGGTGACCAATTATGCTTTTTCTTTTGACAAGCAAAAATTCATCACCGATTTTTACAGGCAGCATAATGATACAAAGGCTTTTGAAGCCGCTATCCTTGAACTGATACTTGACAAGCAGAAAGAACAATACACATTGATTCTCAATAGTCTGAAAATCGAAATAGGAAAGAATATACGGGCTTATGAAACAAAACCACTGAATGATGACATCATAAAGCGTGTATGTTTTCACTACGCAGACAGGCGTAATTCTGCAATTAGAGACCAGTTGGAGATTACCACCAAGTTGCACGAACCTTTGAATGACGCATACCACAGGTATGATTTCATTGGTTTTCGGGAGCATACGGACGAAGAAGAAATACAGGCAGAAAAGGAATATGAACGCTGCAAGGCTGAATACGACAAGGAAAAGAAAGAATTGGATAAACTCTATGATCTGCAAAAGCAAGACAGGAAAGAGGCTTTTCAATATATCGAAAACCTTTCCGGTGATGTTTACCGCCTAAGTCTTCTTTTTATGGAAGTCCTGAAAAAATACCTTCCTGATGATGTGGAAGAAAAACGACCGGAGGAATTAGTCGAGCAAAATGCGCCAGAAGAAGTACATAATACACCGGAGGAACAGCATGAATATTTTGACATGAAGCCGCTTTCGCCTATTTATGAAACCTGTGTCGGGGAACAGTTTGAAGCCATTACCATAGCGGACTTCTATGCCAATATAAACCTGTACCCCTGCAAGAA
>JAXJUI010000010.1:0-9493 GCA_036309165.1 Agathobacter sp.
CTGTTTCTTCTGTTTCTATTTCCTCATCTTCTTCTAAAACAGCGTAATCTTCTTTTTCCATGTATACTAATTGCATACCATCCTTTGCAGATATGCAATATTTCGACAAAATATATGCAGCATAGTCAACTACTATAGCCTCTTCTTCTTCTGTCATTTCATGTAACTGTTCTCCACACCCCATCAATGTAAATGCAGACAGAATACACAAAAGCAAACATAACCCTTTCTTTTTCATTTTCTACCCCCTTGTGACTTTAGTCCTATATATCAAATTTATCGTATCACACTTCTTTTTAGATTACAAGCCTATTTCCATCCAAATTTCCATACTTTATGTTATACCAAACATTCTCAATTGATAGTTTTCCATTCCGAATTCTTATGCTATAATCTCAATGTCATTTTAGAGGAATATTCATACGAAGGGAGTACATATGAATCAAATAGTCGAAACAATCTCTACAATCAACGGTTTTGTAAATAATATTGTTTGGGGCCCAATTGGACTTTGTTTATTATTTGCAACTGGTTTATTAATGACCATCCGTACAAATTTCTTTCAAATAAGTCACTTTATTCATTGGAACAAACAAACCATTGGTGCAATTTTTATTGACCGTCATATCACAGCTCATACAGAAAAGCACGATAAAAGTATCAGTCAGTTCCAGAGCTTATGCACTGCACTTGCCGCAACCGTCGGAACAGGTAACATCGTTGGTGTTGCTGGTGCCATTATCAGTGGTGGTCCTGGTGCTATTTTCTGGATGTGGATTATGGCATTTTTTGGAATGATGACCAACTACTCAGAAAACGTTCTTGGTATTTTCTTCCGACGAAAAAACGAAAAAGGTGAATGGTCTGGTGGTGCAATGTACTACTTAAAAGAAGGTCTTGGCGCCAAAAAGGGATGTAAACACATTGGTTCCATCCTTGCAGTCCTCTTCTCATGCTTTTGTATTTTAGCATCATTTGGTATCGGAAATATGAGCCAGGTAAATTCAATTGCAGGAAACATGAAATCTGCTTTCGGAATTCCAGCCTGGATTACAGGAATTGGTCTTCTTATTTTATCTGCTCTCGTTATCCTTGGTGGAATCAAACGAGTTGCCCTTGTTACAGAAAAATTAGTTCCAACTATGGTTTTGCTTTATCTTGTGGGAACACTCATTATTATAGGAGCAAACATTACAGCAGTTCCCGCCGCATTTGCTGCCATCTTTAAAGGAGCATTTGGTTTACAGGCTGTTGGCGGTGGAATGATTGGTTACGGAATCAAATCTGCAATCAGTTGGGGATTTAAGCGTGGTGCTTTTTCTAATGAAGCTGGTCTTGGTTCTTCTGTAATGGTTCACTCTAGTTCAAATGTTAAAGAACCGGTTCACCAGGGTATGTGGGGAATCTTCGAAGTATTCGCAGACACCATTGTGGTATGTACCCTTACCGCTCTTACCATCCTTACCTCTGGTTCTGTTGATTTGGCAACCGGACAGATGATTAGTACTGCAGATAAAACTTCCTTGGTAGGCGATGCTTTTAGTACCATGTTTGGCCCTATCGGTCCAATGTTTATTGCGATTTCTATTTTACTCTTTGCATACTCAACCACCCTTGGCTGGAGTCATTACGGAAGCAAAGCATTTGAATACTTATTTGGTGTCAAAGCAACTGTTATTTATAAAGTTGTATTTGTATGTATGGTATTCTTTGGTGCAACTATGAACCTTGAACTTGCATGGGATTTATCCGATACATTTAATGGTCTTATGATGATTCCAAACTTAATTGGTGTTGTTGCATTAAGCGGAACTGTTATAAAAATTACAAAGAACTACGTTAGTAGAACAATCAAAAATTCTAATGACAAGCCAATGTATTCTGCATATGAAGACATTCAAAAAGAGCAGGAAAACCTATAATTACATACCAAAAGAGAAAGGACCTTTCGGCATTCCGAAAGATCCTTTTTTTATACCATCTGTCTAATTTGTTTTTTCCAAATTGATGCTTTTCGAATAAACTCTGTATCAATCTTACAAAACCACAATCCAAGTGGTACACAAACAAGTATATTAAATGGAACGGCAATCCATGGATTCGCCTTCATAATCGCTCCACCTAACTCAAAGTGATAATACACCATTTGCACCAGGAAAATATGGTACGATGCTTTTCCAATCTTAGAAAGCATAGTTCCTAGAAATCCCGGAATTTTACTATAGTAAAATAGACGAAACAAAATTACTACAATTGGGAATATGTAAAAACTAACCGGCATCGCGGTTGGTGTCCAATAATCAAACAAACTTATATTTCTATCCTGAAGAACAATAAATATGATATAAGACAACCCCGCCATCATCATAAGCACCATTTGATAGGTCTTTAGTTTCTTTTCGGGATGAAGATACAAATAGCATCCAAATGTGATAAGTAAAATATATCTTCCGATACACAAACGGTAAGAATACTTTTCCATTCCCGATATTTCTACAAAGACTTCATATGCCAAATTCACACCAGCAGAGAGAATAAGTCCAAGCTTTGCATTTTTATCTACCACATAATAAATAAGCGGAAAAATAACAAGTAACTGAATCATAAGTGGCACATAGTAACTTCCTGGACCATATGCTCCCAAAAGAAAAATTCTTGGAAGATTGATGGTCTTATGTTCAATAATAAGAAGAACAATTTCAATCAGACAAATCCACACAAACGGAGTCAAAAATCGTACAAGTTTTGGTTTAATCTGATTCCACTTATACATATTTACGACTTTTCCGTTGGCTTTCTTCTTTCCAGACATCGCGAAATTGTATCCACTCAAAATCATAAACACTGGTACTGCCATATTGATAAACATGGTAAAAAGTGGTGTACACTTTTCTGACCAGTCGTAATGTGTAAAAATCACCATAGTCACACAGATTGCTTTTAAATAGTCAATCAGTTCAATTCTCTTCTTTTCTATTTTCTCGTTCATGTTTCATCCTCACTTTTCAAACCCCCAAAAGTGTAAACTTCACACAAACCTTTATTATATCCTCAAGAAAAAAAATGTCAATCCCTTTCTTTTTCTTCTAGCGCTGCTTCTCGCGCTTCTAATTCTGCCTCCCAAGAAGAATATTTATCAATTAATTCATTCTCATAATTGATAATATTGATGTTATTTCCACTCAAATACGTAATCGAAAACATCCCAATAATTGCAACCGCAAAAACGATTGCAAAAAACAAAGAAATACGAAACTGAGTACGGTAACTCTGTCTTGGCTGTTTTAACTCTTTTAAATGTTCCTTTTTTTCTTTTTCCTCTTCTTTTTTTCTTGCCTTTTTGTTTGTCTTGCTTAAGACTTCAATAGAATGCGTTGCCACAGGAATGCATGGAATATCCTCATTCTTTATATATGGAATTGTATGAAGATATTCATACAAATCATATAAGAACGTATATCCGACTGGTGTATCAAAAATCTGTTTATCAATCAGCTTTCTGTACAATTTAAAAACAACATCAGGGGCATCCATTCTGGTTTGTTCTTTGATATACTTAATTCCATCCGACTCCTTTTGGGCCAATTCTGCCATCTCTTTTGTTTCAAATTCAAAACCATCTACTCTATACATTAAAATCGATTTTCTCCTTCTACAATCTCACCGGAACGATATGCTCGAATCAATTCTTTCAACGCTTCTATACGATGTTTCATCTTTTTACCGATATCTGTATCTCCAACCAAAATTCGCTTATCCATATACTCAACCGCTTCTTGTTTTGAAACAATATCTATCTCGTCTCGAATCGCAGTTTCTACAGATACAAATGGTTGATGTGCAGTAAGTGAAAGTCCGTAAGAATTATATGTTAATGTATATCCCGCAATACCAGTTCTTCTTCGGTATGTTTTTGAAAAACCACCATCAATTACAATTACTTTTCCACCACATTTTACCGGACTTTCTCCTTCTACTCGACGCACTGGAATATGTCCATTTATAATGTGTACTCTATTTCCTGATAAGCCAAATTCTTTAAAAATAGCATCAGCGGTTTCTGGCTTTTCAATCAGTGAAAAGTAAGCATTTTTCGTTTCTACCTGCGCATTTTCATCTTCAATAAAATAGCGAGCAAACGTAGCCATTTTTTCACGACCATAAATAGGTGATTTTGCACCAGCCCAAATAAACCACATCAAATCACGACCATATTCGCGTTCCTTTTCATCTTCTGAAGAAAATGCCTTTCGAACATAGGCATCCAAAATATCAAACAATTCTTTACCTTTATATTTTTTCCCAGCAATTTCTACGCTAAGAAATTCTCCATTTTCATCCATTGGAACACAACCATGATATAAAAGATTCCCATTATAAACGCGATACATAGATCCCTTTTGTAACATCACTTTCATATGACGCTGTAATTTATCACAATGTACAAAGGAAGACTGTAATCGTAACATTACTTCCATTTCTTCATCCGTAAGCTTATAAGGATCATTTGGATCTACAGTAGGCAAATTCCACTCACGCATCTGGTATTCGTTTCCATCAATCGTAACCTTACCTGTCGTATAATCTATGCAATGTAAAATTGCCTGATTTTGCATTTCCCATTCCGGATATTTTTCTGCCAGCTGTCCTTCTAACTTGAAACGAATCACTGCAATTGCTTTATGCATCTTTCTTGTCATTTCATTTTCCATATCGTTACTTCCACTTGAAGGAACCTTTTGAACAAAACATTCACAAGGATCATTTGCGTAAGTTTGATAAGCAAATGTTGCAAGAGGAAGCATATTAATTCCATATCCCTCTTCTAACAAATCAAGATTTCCATATCGGATACTTGTTCGAACAACCGCAGCAATACATGCTAATTGACCAGATGCAGCCCCCATCCAGACAATATCATGATTTCCCCACTGAATATCAAAAGAGTGATATTCACATAAATGATCCATAATCAAATGTGGCGAAGTTCCCCTATCATAGATATCCCCAAGAATATGCAAATGGTCAATAACGAGACGTTGAATCAGTTCGGCTAAGGCCACGATAAAATTTTCTGTTCTTCCCAACTCAACAATTGTATTTACAATCGCTTCATAATAAGCTTCTTTATTTAAGACTTCCTGCTTTTCCGTAATTAATTCTTCGATTACATAAGCATAATCTTCCGGCAAAGCCTTTCGCACTTTTGAACGTGTATATTTCGACGAAACAGTCTTGCACACTTCAATCAAATGGTAAAGAGTATTCTTATACCAGCTTTCCATATCCTTCTCGCTTTTCTTTACAAGTTCCATTTTCTTTTTAGGATAATAAATAAGTGTAGCAAGTGCTGCCTTATCTGCATCACTTAACGTATCTCCAAAAACATCCTCTATCTTTTTGCGTACTGCTCCAGACCCATTTCTAAGTACATGTGAAAATGCATCATACTCTCCATGGATATCTGATAAAAAGTGTTCCGTTCCTTTTGGAAGATGCAAAATAGCTTGTAAGTTAATAATCTCCGAAGATGCACTTCCTATTGTTGGATAAAGCTCTGCAAGTTGTTCAAAATAGCGAATCTGTCTTTCTTCCAATTTTATTCCTTCTCCCTTTTCATTTCCATTTTCATAAGATACATCATTTTATCTGCACGACGTATTGTATCTGAAAAATCAACATCTGAACTCTGATCAAACCAAGCACATCCATATGCAACCTGAATTGGATAATACAAATCTGTGTCTTTATTTTCTCCATTAAAGCGTGCAACATTCTTTTCAAATTTGTTTAATAATGCTTCGCAATCACGAATTCCATAATGGCGAAGAATTACAACAAATTCATCACCACCAATTCGCATACACTTACCTTCTGTCTCAAAGGTATTTCGAATAATTTTTGCACAATCACGAATCAATTTATCCCCAGCTTCATGTCCTAAAGTATCATTACATGTTTTTAACTCATTCACATCAAAAACAACAACAAAATTTTCTTCATTCTTTAAATTGTGACGACGAAGATATTCTGAATAAAATGTACGATTATAGAGTCCTGATAAATCATCATGCATTGCCATTTGTTCATAATGGTCTGCTTCTTTTCCCTTTTCCATAAGGATTTTTGTGTCTTTAACAGACAAATATCCCATGATAACAACATATGCTAAAAATGCCAAAAGACATACCATCATCGCCCCGGTATCCTTTGATATATAAAAGATAATCATATCTATTACAGCACCAAGCATACAAGCAATCAAACAAAAAATTGTAATTTTGAGGCGTTTACTCAATTGTCCTTTTTTCGTTTCTAAAATAAGCATCACTGTTCCAACAAATATCATAGCAAGAATCATTGCATGACTAAGAATTAGACTTTCACGCAAATCCCAAATTCCAAACATATGCAAAATCATAACCAAAACAGCGATAACCTCTCCTGTTAAAATCGTATAATTCCAAACCATATAATCTTTTCGCATAAAATGATTTCGAATATACAAAACGAAAGAAGGCACCATTAATGACAAACAAACCAATGAAATATTAGACAATACAAGTGGCTTATTTATCAAAAAGGTTGCAATTGGCATGTCTGTCAATTTCCATAAACCTGAGAAAATAGAAAAACATCCCAAAACCAACAAATCTCTATCTACATCAAGATTTCTAAAATTAATAAGCACAAACAAAATGAATGCTATTCCAATAACAATTGTCGCAATTGCTACCAGAAGCATAAAAAAGGAACGATGAATTAAAGTTCCCGTAATCACTTCTGCACTGCCTTGGTAAAAGGTTACAGGCTGTTCCATATTTTGTGAATAAATTGGCGAAACACATACTCTGATTTCTTTATTTTCGTCCTCTTTTACTAAATGTGCAACTGCCCAGGCACAACCTGTTGTTTTTCCATACCAGTTATTTTCATTTGGTCTTAAGGAATAAATAAGCTCATCTTCCACATAAATATCTACATATTGATGAATCTCATAAAAGCATACAGCTTCTCCTGTACTTGCAATTTCTCCTAGATTCCACTTATACTCATACGTAATTCCCTGTGGCATTTGCTCGTTATCAATCTTTGTCTTTTCATACTGTTCTATTTCAGCATATTTGCGGACTGAATTTCTTATTGAAATAACATCATTTTTCTCATGCACCCATGTCAAAACAATGAGAAGTAAAAATAATGCTATGCTAATAAATAATCCAATAATTCCACATGTTTTTATCTTCTTGTTCATAAAAAATCCCTCAATTAGCTTCTCTGATTAAAGATATTAGAAGTATAGCATATTTTCATCTACGTCGCATCACTTTCTTTCTCTTTTAAGTAAAGATTATTTAAGATTTTTTTATCACATCAACCACCATACTCTTTCTGTTCGCTAGTACAAAAAAGGAACCTATCATCATTGTGATAAGTTCCCAAATTATTAACTATTCAATTAACTTGCCCATTATATGTAATGCTTCCTGATTTGCTCTATTTTGAATCTTCTACATTTTTGCTTTCTTCACTTTGGTTTATCTCATCAATTATTGTCTCTGGCTTTACCTCTACTTCATATGTTGTTTCAGTGTCACCAGAAGTTTCAATAATTTCAATACCCATTTCCAATTCAGCTTCAACAGCCTCATCACTATATTTTATTTCTATGTCCTCGCCATTTTTTCCTTTGATTTTTCCTTCATAATAATCATTTCCTTTATCATCCGTTTTCTTTTCCCAATTAACATCCCACTTTACATCATTAATCTTTACAGATACAAAAGATAGTAGGCTGTCTCCTGTTGCTGCATAAGTTGCTATATTTCCTGTTGCAAAAGTTATTGCAACCACAGCTGCTACAGCTGCGCCCTTTTTCAATACATTTTTCCAGATTCGATTTTTATTCTCTGTCATACTTTCAACCAATCCTTTCAGTTCATCAGAAGCATGAACCTCCTCGAATGTTGAATTATACATTTCTTTTATTCTTTTTTCTGTACTCATGTCATGCCTCCCAATTGTTCTTTTAATTTATTACGAGCTCGTTGCAATCTAGTCTGAACAGCAGTCTCTGAAATCTTCAAAATATCTGCAACTTCCTTTACACTGAACTCTTCAAAATAATATAGGTAGATAACCTGTCTATACTTAGGCGTCATTTTCATTACCAGCTCATACAATTCGCTTTTTTCCGAAGTTGTGAATACTGGCTCGTCGTTTTGCTCGTCCGTAAATATTACCTTTTTATGCCACGATGAATTCCACAAACTATTACATTCATTTATTGTTACTCTGATAAGCCAGTTCCTGGCATGCTCATCATTTGTAAATGTTTTCTTACATTTTAAAAGCTTGATAAAAGTTTCCTGTACCATATCATCTGCATCATATTTATTTTTACATCCATTTAGTGCAACCCTGTATACTGTATCTATGTACAAATCTGTCAGTCGCTTATACTCTTGTATTTCCAAGCTATTCCTCCTGTGTTTCAAAGGCCTTTCACTTATAATACCTTTTGTGACAGTAGAATATCACATTAATTTTAAAAAATTTAATATCTATTCAGACCCTCTGAAAATTTGTTAATGCTAATGAATATCCGTTTAATATCTTATAAAAAAACCACCAGCTTTTACACTGGTGGTAGAATTGCTACTCTAGAACCCAATCTTTCAGTCTCTTGCGCTTTTCTTCTTCATTCACAATTTCTTCTTCTAACTGTTCAAGTGTTTTATCTGTAATTTCAACTATATCTTTCATTTGAATCTTATCTAATACCGACTATAAAGACAGATATTGTTTTTCCCTCCCGACTAACAATGAGACTTGCTATTCACAAAAAAAATTCCACATGCTACCATCGTTACGGAAATAAAATATTGCCATTTTAGTTCTTCTTTAAGTAACAATGCAGAAAAAATCACTCCCAAAACAGGAATCAGAGCATTATAAATTGCTATCTTACTAATCGGATGATATGCAAGTAACTCATTATAAATAGCAAAACAAACTGCTGATATCATAATTAACGCTATTAATACAATTATTCCTTTCATGTTTACACGCCAGAGACTATTCGTCCCTATCATCATACCAATTGCCAGCAAAAAAGCTCCTCCAAACATCATACTTTGTCCTGTTGCCCGCATCATATTCATTTTCTTTGAAGCAATTCGCGTTATGACACCCCCGATTGCTGCGCAACATGCATTTAGAAGAATCATCCCATCTCCTCTAAATGTAATATTTTCAAAAAAATCCACGCCTGGCTGTATATTAATTGCAACAATCCCCACAATTCCTAATACACATCCTAGTAGTTTAGAAAGTGATATTTTATCATCAGAAAAAATAATTGTTGAGAGTATTATTAAGAAAAAACCTCCCATAGAATCTAATATGGTAGATCTTGAACTCGCGTTATATCCCAACCCTATATATGCAAACATGTAATGAAGTGTTACGTTTACAATTGCAAGAAGAATCA
>JAXJUI010000011.1:0-1555 GCA_036309165.1 Agathobacter sp.
AAAGAAATTAGAACCTGTTTACTGCCCATCTTGCAGCTGCCGGATGTACTCTCGCGGTAAAAAGATCCGAACCGTAAATCATCCTATCTTCCAGGACGGATTAAAGACCATCCTAAAAGTTTATCAACGTCGTTGGAGATGTAATATGTGCGGAGTGTCTTTTGCCGAAACATTCCCGTTCATCGACAAATACAAACACTCTACCAATATCACAGATTTCCTCATCATCAATGATATGAAAGATCTTACGCATTCTGTATCCGACATAGCCAGCAAGTTCAATGTTTCTGACACCTATGTACATCAAACTTTTGATCGTTATGTCGATATGAAACGCCTTCCTCTCACAGAAGCCATTTGTATCGATGAAGTACATACAGAAACCGTTTCTTACAGCAAGTATTCTATGATAATACTGGACTTCATTACCGGGCAGCCCATAGATATATTGCCAAGCAGGCAAAAAAGAGATACTTCTGAATACTTTGCTGCAATTTCCTTATCAGAACGAAGAAAAGTAAAATACCTGATAACAGATATGTATAACCCCTATCTTGCATTTGCAGAAACATATTTTCCTAATGCCGTATGCGCAATAGA
The DNA here is from genome assembly GCA_036309165.1 of Agathobacter sp. Classification (GTDB taxonomy): domain Bacteria; phylum Bacillota; class Clostridia; order Lachnospirales; family Lachnospiraceae; genus Roseburia. The sequence goes on from JAXJUI010000011.1 coordinate 601, forward strand.
TTCATATCATGTGATCCAGTGGATATTGCATCGAATAAATCTGCTCCTCATCAAACTGACAAAGATATTCAAAGAACGTGATGAGCAATTCGTTGAGGATAGGAAAAAGGAACATAAACCTGTCATAGAAGGCTGGAAATCTGATGAAGTATACTTACTTCAAAAGCATCGTTGGGTAATGCTTAAAAATGTTGATAACATACAGTACAATGCCCCTTCACACCGCGACAGACACTTCGGATACAACATGGATGCATACCGATATGAAAATCTCTTTTTCAAAATACATCCTGACTTAAGAGAAATCCGAGACTTAAAAGAAAAATACATACACTTCAACAAGCGAAATGTCGGTAATCCCAAAAGAGCCAGCATTGAACTGGAAGAACTGATTTCATTTTATCGCAGTACTGAGTACTCTTTCTTTCATAATTTTGCAGACCTTTTGGAAAAGTACAAAGCTGAGATAATCAACTCTTTCATAGCCATACAAAAATATGATTCAGATGAGCCTCAGGTATTCAATAGACTTTCTTCCGGATTGATCGAATCGTTTAACCGCAAACCAAAGGATATGAAACGGAACGCCCGCGGTTACCGCAACTTTAGCCATATGAGAAACAGGTTGCTGTTTGCTACAAGAGATGATCCGCCTATACTGGGCGTACCAAAATCTGCAGAAGCAGCACATAACTACACTGGCATCAAAAGAGGGCCTTACAATAAAAAGTAGGCCCTATCAATCAGTCATTATCAGCAGAAATGGCATGCATCCCAACGTGTGAATGCATGCCATTTACTTTAACTCGTTCAGTTTTTCTGTCAAATCAGACCATCTGATTCGACCATCAAAGAATTTGATATTCTGGGAACCAGACCCTCAGATTTGCCCCTCATTGTTTTTGGCAAACCCTCAAAGAATTTGATTACCCCATTACTACAAGCACAACAACGA
>JAXJUI010000012.1:0-1620 GCA_036309165.1 Agathobacter sp.
GAGCAAGATCTACCACGAACTTGAACTCGACAAGTTCCTTAATAACCGCCAGCGGCATACAAAGGAATCCTATGATGCAAACACCATCCTGAAGATGCTGGTCTATTCCAGAATACTTGCTCCTGCTTCCAAGAAATCTTCCTTTGACCATCGTGAGATGTTCTTCGAAAAGACTAACTACTCTCTTGATGATGTCTACAGATGCCTTTCTTTCTTAAATAAACACAAGGAAACGATCCAGGTTTGGATGAATGATAAGATCAAAGAGAACTATGGCAGAGACACCAGCCTTATCTACTATGATGTAACGAATTATTACTTTGAAACAGATGAGCAGAATGATTTTCTTCACAAAGGTGTATCAAAAGAGCACCGTCCAAATCCGATTGTGCAAATGGGTCTGTTTATGGACAACAATGCTATACCTATCACTTATGAACTCTTTGCAGGCAATACAAATGATTGTCTTACTTACCGTCCAAACTTTGGAAGAATCAAAAAGCAGTTCAACCTTGGCAGGGTGATTTCTGTCGCTGACAAAGGAATGACTACCGGTGATAACATCTGGTATACCATTAATACACCTGCTCATGACGGCTACGTCTTCAGCATGTCCATCCGTGGTGCTGAAAAATCAATGAAAGAATACGTGTTGGATGATGATGGATATGTATGGCTTGGAAAAGAATACAAACGTAAATCCCGTAAGTATCCTCGCACAATACAGGTAACATCGACTTCTGGGAAAAAGATCAAGAAACAAGTAGATGAAAAACAGGTTGTGTTCTGGAGCGAAAAATACGCCAAAAGAGCTAAAGCAGAACGTGAAGCAGCACTTGCAAAGGCAAGAGACCTTGCTGCCAATCCCGGAAGTTATACCAGAGCAACATCATATGGTGCTGCCAAGTACGTAAAGAAGGTTGACTACGACAAAGATACCGGCGAAATACTTACCGCGTCTTCCATTCTTGACATAGACGAAGACCTAATCAGGGAGGAAGAAGCCCTGGATGGATACTACATGCTCCTTACAAGTGAAATGGATACACCTGACGACAAGATAATTGATATGTACAGAGGTCTTTGGCGAATTGAAGAATCCTTCAAAATCACAAAGAGTGAACTCGAAGCCAGACCTGTTTATGTATGGACCAGGGAACATATAGAAGCGCATTTCCTGACCTGTTTCATAGCCTTAACAATCTCCAGAATACTTGAAATGAAACTGGAACATAAATACAGTACAGGAAGAATTATAGACTCGTTATCAAGAGCAGAATGCAGTTTGCTTCAGCAGAACTACTATGTGTTTGATTATTACGATGAAGTTCTCAAAGATATCGGAAATGTGACGAATATAGATTTCAGCAAAAGGATCAGAACCCTTGGCGAAATAAAGCAGGTAATAGCTGATTCCAAAAAGAAGTGACATCGCTGCATCGGAAGTAGCAAGAGTCTAAAAAATATTTTTTGAAAACCTTAATTTTTGAAAATACACTATGAAAATCTGACAAAATGACAAACCCGCCAATCCTTGTAATTACTGGGATTGACGGGTATTTTACACTCATTTTCCTGCAAAAGTCAGGCTATAAGGATATGTCAACACTTTTTTTAAAA
>JAXJUI010000013.1:0-13532 GCA_036309165.1 Agathobacter sp.
AGATAAGAGAATACAAGGGATTTGGTGTTTTCATCACATCCCTTTATGAGTTATATGAAATATAAAAATGCAGGAGAATGTTTATGGGAAAGAATCTGAAAACTATTTAGATAGTCTTTTAAATTCCGTAAGTGGAACAACAAAAGAAGATGATTTTGAAATTGATGATCAAAGAACATCATTGGGTTATACCGCAAGAGATGAAGAAGATTTTTTGAAGGAATTTGAAAAGGAGTTATCGGATCAGGATTATTTGGAAATGCTTGACGATATTCAAATGGATTTGGATGAATCGGATGAAGGTTTCCTTGAGGAAGGAAAGAAGAGTCTCGATGATGTGTTAAATGATATTGAGAATCATTTTTCAGGAGGTAATGTGCAAGAAATTGAGGGAGCTTTGGACGACAATGTAAGTGATTCTCAAGATATTGCACTGGGGAATGATATAGAAGAGAATTCTGATTTGTCTGATTTGATGGAAGAAACAGATTTGGCAGGGGAACCAAGTTTTATGGAAGAATCTGTTTCGGAGAATGATACTTTGTTACAGGATGAAGGAGCAATACAGGACGAGGAAGCATTAGGCGATGAAGTGCCACTAGGAGAAGATGTGGCATTAACAGAAGATGGTGAAGTGGATTTAGCAGGTATTAGTGACGATGATCTTATGGATTTGCTTGCAAATGATGAGGATTTGTCGGATTTAGGAGACTTGTTATCAGAAAAAGGTGAATCAGAAGAAGCATTAGATGCAATTGAAGAATTTGCATCTAATGAAATGCAAGAACAAGAAAAAGAACAAGAGCAACAGGATAAAAAGTCGAAAAAGGAGAAGAAAGGCGGATTTTTTGCAAAACTTGCAAAGTTGTTCTTTGGAGATGATGAAGAAGCAGAAGGAGTAGTGATTAAGAACGAGGAAGGCGCTACGGCAAGTCAACTTTCAGAAGAGAATCAGAAGATTTTAGCTGAACTTAATGGTTCAGAACAAGGTGGTGCCGAAGGTAAAAAGAGTAAGAAAGAAAAGAAAAAGAAAGAAAAGAAGCCAAAGGAAAAGAAACCTCCAAAAGAGAAAAAACCACCTAAAGAGAAGAAACCTCCAAAAGAAAAGAAGCCAAAGGTGAAAGATAATACACCTCCATTGCCAAAGGGACCTGTAATTATGATTATTGCAATGGTTGCATCGCTTTTTATTTTGGTAATGTTAATTACAAAATTATTGGGATATTCTGACCATGTAGAAGAAGCGCAGAAATATTATGAAGCGGCGCAGTATGAAAAGGCATTTTCTGAAATAGACGGATTAGAGGCTAAAAATGAAGAAGATGAAGCGTTCTTTAATAAAGTAACAATTATGGCTACTGTCGAAAGTCAATACAATACTTATTTGAGCTCTATTACCCTTGGAAATGAGGAGGCAAAAATAGATTCACTTATTTCAGCGGCTGGTAGATGGGACCTTAATCAAAAGTCTGCAAATGAGTTTGGATGTGGCGAAGAGTATATCGATTTAAAAAATACTATTGCAAATAGTCTTGAAGAGGGTTATGGTATGACAATAGAGGATGCGCTTTCGATTTATAAGATTCGTTCAAGAATTGAGTATACAAAAGCGATTCATGTTAAATTAAGAGAACTTGGCTTGGAGTAGGAGACTAAATGATAGCAATAATTGATTATGATGCAGGAAATTTAAAAAGTGTGGAAAAGGCTTTTATGCATATTGGAGAAGAGAGTGTAATTACAAGAGATTTTAATGAAATCTTACGCGCTGATAAAGTAATTCTCCCAGGGGTAGGAGCTTTTGGAACCGCAATGGAACAGCTTAGGAAATATGAGTTAGATAAAGTAATTCATGAAGTTGCTAAGAAAGGAACCCCATTTTTAGGAATTTGTCTTGGTTTGCAGCTTTTATTTGAAGGTAGTGATGAAAGCCAGGGAGTAGAAGGATTACATTTGTTAGATGGTGAAATTCTTCATATTCCAGAGAGTGGAGATTTAAAAATTCCACACATTGGATGGAACTCTTTACAGCTTCAAAATGATGGACGCTTGTTTAAAGATATGGAACAAAATCCATATGTTTATTTCGTGCATTCATATTATTTGAAAGCAAAGGATGAAGCAATTGTTAAGGCTACCACAGAGTATGGTACATGTATTCATGCCTCTGTGGAAAAAGATAATGTGTTTGCATGTCAATTTCACCCAGAAAAGAGTGGTTCAGTAGGATTACAGATTCTAAAGAATTTTTCACAAATTGAGGGAGGACAGAAATAATGTTTACAAAAAGAATTATCCCTTGTTTGGATGTAAATGATGGACGTGTTGTAAAGGGCGTAAATTTTGTGAATTTACGTGATGCTGGGGATCCGGTAGAAATTGCAATGGCATATGATAAAGCCGGAGCGGATGAGGTTGTCTTTTTGGATATTACAGCTTCTTCGGATCAACGAAAAACAGTTGTAGATATGGTACGTAAAGTTGCGGAAAATGTTTTTATTCCGTTTACGGTAGGCGGAGGAATTCGTACAGTAGAAGATTTTAAGGTTCTTCTTCGTGAAGGGGCAGATAAGATTTCTATTAATTCTTCAGCAATTAATACACCAAACCTAATTAGTGATGCAGCGGATCGATTTGGAAGTCAGTGTGTTGTTGTTGCGATTGATGCAAGACGCCGTGAAGATGGGAGCGGATGGAATGTGTACAAAAATGGTGGTCGTATTGACACTGGACTTGATGCAATCGAGTGGGCAATGAAAGCTGATAAAATGGGGGCAGGAGAAATCCTTCTTACAAGTATGGATTGTGATGGAACAAAAGCCGGCTATGATATTGAATTAACCAGGTTGATTTCTGAAAATGTTTCAATTCCGGTTATTGCATCAGGCGGTGCGGGTACAAAAGAACATTTTTATGAGGCACTAACAGAAGGAAAAGCGGACGCTGCTTTAGCGGCATCATTATTCCATTATAAAGAACTAGAGATTATGGATTTGAAGAATTATCTTGCAGAAAAAGGTGTTTCAGTCCGTAGATAAAGGAAATAATATGGCAATGATAACAAACGACTGGTTGGATGCTCTTTCGGATGAATTTCAAAAAGAGTACTATAGGAAATTGTACCAGTTTGTAAAAGAAGAATATTCTAAGACAGTTGTGTATCCACCGGCAGAGGATATTTTTAACGCTTTACATTATACACCGCTTAGTAAGGTGAAAGTTCTAGTTTTGGGGCAGGATCCTTATCATAACGAGAATCAGGCACATGGGCTTAGCTTTTCAGTGTTGCCTAGTCAACCGGAGATACCACCTTCATTACAGAATATTTATAAAGAACTACATGATGATTTGGGTTGTGATATTCCAAATCATGGATATTTAAAGAAATGGGCAGATCAGGGCGTGCTTATGCTTAATACCGTTTTGACGGTTCGTGCACATCAGCCGAATTCTCATCAAAAACATGGATGGGAAGAGTTTACGGATGCAATTATTCGTGCATTAAACAAACAGGACAGACCAATTGTTTATTTGCTTTGGGGAAAGCCTGCGCAAACAAAGATAAAGATGCTCGATAACCCGAAGCATTTGATTTTGACAGCCCCACATCCAAGTCCACTTTCTGCATATCGCGGATTTTTTGGATGTAGGCATTTTAGTCAGACAAATGATTTTTTAGAAAAAAATGGTATCACGCCTATTGATTGGCAGATAGAAGAAGCCGATAAATTATTTAGAATATAATTTATAGATGTATGCATTTCAAGGAGGAAAACGTATGTCGACTATATCAGGATATGATTCAAATTCTATTCAAACATTATTTTCAAGTTTAAATAAAGGAAAGGGGCAGAATGCCTCAATGGATATGTTGGGAATAAACTATTCTGATTACCAATCAATTCGAAGTGGTTCCTATTTTAAACTGATGAAAGCTTATTATACAAAAGTGGATTCTAAAGAGATTGGAGCGCTTGTTTCGACGGCAAAGGATAATGCATCAACGCTTGCAAAGGTGGAGGATTCTGCGAATAAGCTCTGTGAGTCTGCACAAAATCTTTTTTCAAATTCTGCGAAGTCCTTATTCGAGAAGAATGAAAAAGGTGAAGTGGACAAGAATGCAATTTTAGATAAAGTGAAAACTTTTGTGGCGGATTATAATTCTATGGTGGATGCGGCAGGAAGCGCAAAGACCCAGAAGATTGCAAATGCCGGTGCGGCTCTTGTTAATTATACAAACCAGTATCAGAATATGCTTTCTAAGATGGGGATTTCCATTGATAAAGACGATTTTACTTTGTCAGTAGATGAAGAGAAATTTAAAAAGGCGGATGTGAATATTATGAAAACGATGTTTCAAGGTGGTGGATCGTTTGCGTATGGAGTAGCAACGAAAGCGTCTTTGTTAAATAGTTATGCAAAAACAGAAGCGAGTCGGGCCAATGTGTATGGAAAAAATGGTGGCTTTGGAAATGCTTATCAGTCTGGTGGAATTTTTAATGATTATATGTAGTAAATGAATGTGTATAGCATAAAAAAGTTGAGTTCATATGAACTCAACTTTTTTGTTATGTTAAATTAATTATCATTTTCTTCATCTGCAGAAAGTGCATATACCTGACGTTTACGTGCCATGATATCACTTTCGAGGTATTCATCGTATGAAGAAATTTTATCGATGAAGCTTCCATCTGGTAAAAACTCGATAATACGATTTGCTGTTGTTTGAACAACCTGGTGGTCACGGCATGCAAAGAGGATTACACCTGGGAATTTAATCATTCCGTTGTTTAATGCTGTAATAGATTCCATGTCTAAGTGGTCAGTAGGTTCGTCGAAGATTAAGCAGTTGCTTGCCATAATCATCATTCTTGAAAGTAAAACTCTTACCTTTTCACCACCGGAAAGAACACGCATTTTTTTAACGCCATCTTCACCGGCAAATAGCATTCTTCCTAAGAAACCACGGACATAAGTTGCGTCTTTGATTTCTGAGTATGTTGTTAACCAATCAACGATTAAATCGTCGGTATCAAAGATTTCAGTGTTATCTTTTGGGAAGTAAGACTGGCTTGTTGTAACACCCCATTTATAACTTCCTTCATCTGGTTCCATTTCTCCAGCAAGGATTTTAAATAGAGTGGTTTTGGCAAGTTCATTACCACCAACAAAAGCGATTTTGTCGTCGTGCCCAACTATAAAAGAAACATTGTCTAATACTTTTACTCCATCAATTGTTTTTGAAATTCCTTCAACGGATAAAACTTCATTACCAATTTCACGATTTGGACGGAAATCAATGTACGGATATTTACGACTAGATGGTTTGATGTCATCTAACTGGATTTTTTCCAAGGCACGTTTACGAGAAGTAGCCTGTTTTGATTTTGAAGCGTTTGCAGAGAAACGAGAGATAAAGTCTTGTAATTCTTTAATCTTTTCTTCCTTTTTCTTATTTGCTTCTTTCATCTGGCGAACAAGTAACTGGCTTGATTCATACCAGAAGTCGTAGTTACCAGCATAAAGTTGAATTTTACCATAGTCCATATCGGCGATGTGTGTACATACTTTGTTTAAGAAGTAACGGTCATGCGATACAACGATAACTGTATTTTCAAAGTTGATTAAGAATTCCTCTAACCAAGCAATTGCATCCATGTCTAAGTGGTTCGTAGGCTCGTCGAGAAGAAGAATGTCCGGATTTCCAAAAAGAGCCTGAGCAAGTAATACTTTGACTTTTAAGGCACCTGGTAAATCGCCCATGATAGAGTAGTGTTCTTCTGTAGGGATTCCAAGACCGTTTAATAATGTAGCTGCATCAGATTCCGCATTCCATCCATCCATATCTGCAAATTCTGCTTCGAGTTCACTAGCACGGATTCCATCTTCATCAGAAAAATCTTCTTTCATATAGATAGCGTCTTTTTCTTTCATGATGTCATAAAGACGTTTATTACCCATGATAACTGTATCGAGTACAGTGAATTCATCATATTTAAAGTGATCCTGCTGTAAAAATGAAAGACGCTGTCCGGGAGTGATTGCAATATCACCATTTGTAGGCTCAAGCTGTCCGGATAAAATCTTTAAAAATGTAGATTTACCGGCACCATTTGCACCAATCAAACCATAGCAGTTTCCTTCTGTAAATTTAACATTTACTTCTTCAAAAAGAGCTTTTTTACCAAGTCGTAATGTTATGTTATTTGCACTAATCATATTGATACCTTTCTTTGTAAAAATGTTCTTGTTTATTAAAAAATTGCATACGTATTCTATTTTAGCGGATAATTTGCAATTTGCAAGGTTTTTCCAAATATATTTTAGGTATTTTACAAATATATGTATCATGTTTGGAGGTATATGATTAGGAGATTGGCAAAATTTTCTACATTGTTAAGAATATAACAAAGATGTCGAAATAATTTTGCACAAGTATGTAAAAAAATACACAATTTATTAAAAGTTTTCTTGATTTTTGACAATATTAAATTTATAGTTATAAGTAAGACAAATACTAAAAATGTATAGTGTTTAGGAGGTAATATATAATGAAACGTGAAATGAAAACTATGGATGGTAACCATGCTGCCGCACATGCATCGTATGCGTTTACAGATGTAGCAGCAATCTATCCAATCACACCATCTTCTGTTATGGCAGAAGCAACAGATGAATGGGCAACTGCTGGACGTAAAAACATTTTTGGACAGACCGTGCAGGTTACAGAAATGCAGTCAGAGGCAGGCGCTGCCGGAACAGTTCATGGTTCTCTTACGGCAGGAGCATTAACAACTACATATACAGCTTCACAGGGTCTTTTACTTATGATTCCAAACCTTTATAAAGTTGCAGGAGAAAGACTTCCAGGTGTATTTAACGTATCTGCTCGTTGTGTAGCTTCTCATGCGCTCAATATTTTTGGTGATCATTCAGATGTGTATGCTTGTCGTCAGACAGGTGTTGCAATGATTTGCGAATCATCAGTACAGGAAGTAATGGATTTGACTCCGGTTGCACACATGGCTGCAATTAAAGGACGTCTTCCTTTCATTAATTTCTTTGATGGATTTAGAACATCTCATGAAATTCAGAAAATTGAAACATGGGATTATGAAGATTTAAAAGAAATGGTAGATATGGATGCAATTGATGCATTCCGTAAAGGAGCTCTTAATCCAAATCATCCATGTCAGTTAGGTTCTGCACAAAATCCTGACATTTTCTTCCAGTCAAGGGAGGCATGTAATACTACATATAATGATCTTCCTGGTATCGTTCAGGAATACATGGATAAAGTAAATGCCAAAATTGGAACAGATTATAAATTATTCAATTACTATGGTGCTCCAGATGCAACAAAGATTATTATTGCAATGGGCTCTGTTTGTGAAACAATTGATGAAACCATTGATTATTTGATGGCACGTGGAGAAAAAGTTGGTGTTGTAAAAGTTCGTCTTTACAGACCTTTTGTAAAAGAAGCTCTTATTGATGTGATTCCAGATACTGTTAAATCAATCGCTGTTTTAGACAGAACAAAAGAACCTGGTTCATTAGGCGAGCCACTTTACTTAGATGTTGTTGCAGCTCTTCGTGGATCTAAGTTTGATCAGGTTAAGATTACATCTGGTCGTTATGGTTTGGGCTCAAAAGATACAACACCTGGACAGATTATCGCAGTATACAAAAATGAAGAAAAAGAAAGATTTACAATCGGTATTATTGATGATGTAACAAATCTTTCATTAGAAGTAAAAGAAAATCCAGTTACAACTCCTGAAGGAACCACAAACTGTAAGTTCTGGGGACTTGGTGCGGATGGTACAGTAGGTGCAAATAAGAACTCTATCAAGATTATCGGTGATAATACAGATATGTTTGCGCAGGCATATTTTGATTATGACTCTAAGAAATCAGGTGGTGTTACTATTTCACACCTTCGTTTTGGACATACCCCAATTCGTTCTACATACTTGATTTCACAGGCAAACTTCGTAGCATGTCACTGTACTGCATATATTTATAAATATAACATGGTACAGGATTTGGTTCCTGGTGGAACATTCCTCTTTAACACACAGTGGACAGAAGAAGAATTAGATGAAAAACTTCCAGGACAGGTTAAGAGATACATTGCAGAAAATAATATCAATTTCTATATTATCGATGGTGTAAAGATTGGTAAAGAAATTGGACTTGGAAATCGTATTAATACGGTATTGCAGTCAGCTTTCTTCTCGCTTACAAAATTAATTCCAGAAGCAGAAGTAATCAAACTTATGAAAGATGCTGCAACAAAGTCATATGCTAAGAAGGGTGATGACGTCGTTAAGATGAATCACGATGCTATTGATGCTGGCGCAACTGCTTATGTAAAAGTAAACGTTCCTGAAAGTTGGAAGAATTGCAAAGACGATGAACTTGGTGTTGCAGTTCCAGAAGGCGGAAGAAAAGAAGTTGTTGATTTCGTTAAAAATATTCAGCGTAAAGTTAATGGACAGACTGGTAACCAGATTCCAGTTTCTGTTGTAAAGACATACGAAACAGGATTTACTCCTTCAGGTACATCGGCATATGAAAAACGTGGTGTTGCAACCGATGTTCCTGTATGGGATGTGACAAAATGTATTCAGTGTAATCAGTGTTCATATGTATGTCCACATGCTGCAATTCGTCCAGTAGCGATGACTGAAGCAGAAGCAGCAAATGCTCCAGAGGGCATGACAATGAAAGATATGACAGGAATGCCAGGATACAAATTTGCAATCGTTGTATCTGCATATGACTGTACAGGATGTGGATCATGTGTAAATACATGTCCGGATAAAGTTCAGGCTATCTCAATGCAGAGCTTTGAAGAGAATGAAGGAGAACAGAAATTCTTTGATTATGCAGTAACACTTCCAGAAAAAGAAGATGTTATTGAAAAATTCAAAGCTACAACTGTAAAAGGTTCTCAGTTTAAACAGCCACTCCTTGAGTTCTCAGGAGCTTGTGGTGGTTGTGGAGAAACACCTTATGCAAAATTAATCACACAGTTATTTGGTGATAGAATGTACATCGCAAATGCAACAGGATGTTCTTCAATTTGGGGTAACTCATCACCATCTACTCCATACACAGTAAATCAAAAAGGTCAGGGACCTGCTTGGTCTAACTCATTATTTGAGGATGCAGCTGAGTTTGGATATGGTATGTTACTTGCACAAAGAGCAATTCGTGATCGTTTAAGAGACGAATTGAATCAGATTGCGGAGAAAACAGATAAAGCTGATGTGAAAGAAGCAATCAAAGAATGGAATGACACATTTGCATGTGGTATTACAAATGGTCCAGCTACAGAAAAATTAGTAGCAGCGTTAGAAGGATGTGGATGTGATGCATCAAAGAATATCTTAAAAGAAAAAGATTTCCTTGCAAAGAAATCTCAGTGGGTATTCGGTGGTGACGGATGGGCATATGACATCGGATTTGGTGGAGTTGACCACATCTTAGCATCTGGAAAAGATATTAATGTAATGGTATTTGATACTGAAGTATATTCAAATACAGGTGGACAGTCTTCAAAATCTACTCCAGTTGGTGCAATTGCACAGTTTGCAGCAGGTGGAAAAGAAACGAAGAAGAAAGACCTTGCAGGAATCGCAATGAGTTATGGATACGTTTATGTAGCGCACATTTCAATGGGTGCAGATATGAATCAGTGCGTAAAAGCAATTGCAGAAGCAGAAGCTTATCCAGGACCATCACTCATTATCGCGTATGCTCCATGTATCAACCATGGTATTAAGAAAGGTATGAGCAAGGCTCAGACAGAAGAAAAACTTGCAGTAGAAGCAGGATACTGGTTCAACTTCAGATATAATCCTGAACTCAAAGTTGCTGGAAAAGATGCATTCATCTTAGACAGCAAAGCTCCAACTGGAGATTATCAGGAATTTTTACGTGGAGAAAACCGTTATGCTTCACTCGCAAAATTCAATCCAGAGAGAGCTGCTGAATTGTTTGCACAGTCAGAAGCAAATGCAAAAGATCGTTACGAACATCTCAAGAAGTTAGTAACACTTTATGCAGGAGAATAAGAGAATCTAATAAAAAGATAGAAAAAGACAGGTCGTTTTGCGGCCTGTCTTTTTTATGCCATGCATCCGAAGGGAACTGCCGGTGGCAGGTTCTGTAGGTGAATCCAAGAGGTGCTATTCACAGGCGTTTTTCTTTATTCAAAAAACTTCGCAAAAGTTGTAAAAAAACATACGTTTGTCTTGTGGGAGACAATTTGAAATGGTACAATTATCAAGGAAGATTAGAGTTGAGGAGATTTGTTATGGCAGGTTTGTTTGCTACATTGCGAAGAAAATTGAATAAAGAACGGTCGTACAAAAGTGTGGCAAAACCAGTAGAAATTCCTAAGAAAACTGCGGAAATGCCTAAGAAATCACTTGGACAGCCGATATCGATACCGAATGAAACGATAGAGAAGTACGATGCGAATACGATGGTGGAACAATCGCGTGAAAGGATAAATGAGACCGTGAATAAAGATGATTTTCTATTAAGTCAGATTGATGAATTTAGAGAAAAAGCAAAACAATTGCAGAACTTGTTAGCAACGAAACAAACAAAAGCAGATGAGTTACAGGCTATTGTTGCGAATAGACAGGATAAAGCAGATGAATTAGAACAGATTTTGATGGAACGTCAGGAAAAGGCTGATGGCATCACAAAAGAAGTAGAAAAACAAATTGACGCACTCATTGAAAAAGTGACAGCAAAAATGACTGAAATTGAAACCAGTATGGCTTCAGAAATTCAGGAAGGCAATAAAGAAAATGCTTCACATGCAAAACAATTAAAAGAATCATTAGAACAGATACAAGAACAATTAGAAACATTGAAGGTGGAATTATCAGAAAAAGTTCACTCTGAAAATGTGATGTGCTATCGAAATATTCAGGATTTAATCAAATCTATGGATGTAAAATTGGACAAGCTAGATGGAGTAAATAAGCAGGTAAAAGATTTAAAACTATTTGTGATTTTTAGTTTTGTATTCTCGGCTATGAGCTTTATTGGAATTTTGTTTTTAGTGTTTCGTTCATTAGGTCTATTATAAAATAATAAACAAATTCTAAGCAGTTCTCTTTCTAGAGAATTGCTTTTCCTTTTCATAAAGAAATGTAAGATGGAAAAAGGAGAACATAATGGAAAAGAAAGACATATGGGTATTAGGACATAAAAATCCAGATACTGATTCAATTTGTGCAGCAATTGCATATGCAAATTTAAAAAATCAAATCGATGAACCTAGATATATTCCAAAACGAGCAGGAAATGTAAGTGCGGAAACAGCATATGTTTTGAACTATTTTGGGATGGAAGCTCCAGAATTAGTAGAAGATGTTGGTACCCAGATTAAAGATATACAAATTCGTAAAACAGAAGGTGTAAGTAGTCATATTTCCATGAAAAAAGCATGGGAAATGATGAATATCTTAAATGTTGTAACGTTACCAGTTGTAAATCAAAGAAATCAGCTAGAGGGATTGATTGTAACTGGCGATATTGCGAAATCTTACATGGATGTGTATGATAATTCAATTTTGTCTAAAGCCAGAACGCAATATAAAAATATGGTGGAAACATTAGAAGGAAAGATTGTTACCGGAAATGAACATGGATATTTTGTGCGTGGAAAGGTAGTAATTGGAGTTGGAACACCAGAAATGTTAGCAAATGCAGTAGAGAGCGATGATCTTGTTATTATTGGAGACCGTGAGGAGTCACAGCTGGTGTCAATTGCTGAAAACTGTAGCTGTATGATTGTTACAAATGGATTTGAAATAAATCATGATGTAATCAAAGCGGCTGAAAAGAGAGAAGTTGTTATTATTAGTACACCATATGATACATTTACTACAGCAAGACTTATTAATCAGAGTATGCCAATAAAATATTTTATGACAAAAGAAAAAATTGTTTCTTTTGAAGTGGATGATTATATAGATGAAGTGAGAGATGCTGTAGCAAAGATTCGACATCGAGACTTCCCGGTTATTGATGAAAATCAAAACTATGTAGGTATGTTTTCAAGACGTAATTTGATGAATACAGGAAGAAAACAAGTGATTTTGGTGGACCATAACGAAAAATCCCAGGCGGTAGAAAATATAGAAGAAGCTGAGATTTTGGAGATTATTGACCATCATCGTTTGGGTAGTTTGGAAACTATGGCACCTGTTTATTTTAGAAATCAGCCACTTGGATGTACTTCAACCATTATTTACGAAATGTATCGCGAAAAGAATGTAGAAATTCCCAAAAATATTGCGGGATTATTGTGTGCAGCAATTCTTTCAGATACACTTATGTTTCGTTCACCAACTTGTACAGAAGTTGATAAGGTGGTAGCAAAAGAACTTGCACAAATTGCAGATATTGATATTGGCGATTTTGCAAAGAAAATGTTTGAAGCTGGAAGCGATTATGAACATAAAACAGAAGAGGAAATTTTAAATCAGGATTTCAAAGTATTCCATGCAGGCGAAGTTGACTTTGGAGTGGCACAGGTAAGCGCTATGGGCGCTTCAGAATTAGAAAAGGTTCGAATACGAGTAGAATCAAAAATGAGTATTATGATGAGTGAATTGAAGTTGGATATGATTTTTGTAATGCTTACTGATATTTTGGAAGAGTCAACTCATCTTATTTATGCAGGAGAAGATGCCGCATCTATTGTAAGTAGTGCATTTAATTGTGCGGCAACGGAACATGGAGTAATGCTTAAAGGTGTCGTTTCACGTAAAAAGCAGATGATACCAGCACTTATTAATACTTTAACAGAACGATAATCAAATATATATTTTTTTATATTATCAACAGGGAAAGACGAGGCGCAGAAATGAAATTTACAAAGATGCACGGTTGTGGAAATGATTACGTATATGTAAATCTTTTTGAAGAAAAAATTGAAAATCCGTCACAGTTGGCGATTGAAATTAGTGAGCGTCATTTTGGAATTGGTTCTGATGGTCTAGTAACAATTGGACCTTCCGAAGTGGCTGATTTTCGTATGCGTATGTATAATGCAGATGGTTCAGAGGCAGAAATGTGTGGAAATGCTTCACGATGTGTTGGAAAATATGTTTATGATCACGGATTAACAAGTAAATCAGAAATTACTTTGGAGACGGGTGCTGGAATAAAGATTTTATCATTTGAAATTGAAAATGAGAAAGTGAAAAGAGTTACGGTAGATATGGGAGAACCAATTCTTAAACCGGAACTTATTCCTGTTGTTGCCAAAGGAGAGAAGGTTGTAAAAGAACCAATTGAAGTGGATGGAAAAACTTGGGAAATGACTTGTGTTTCTATGGGAAATCCACATGCTGTCGTGTTTATCGAGGATGTAGCTAATTTTGAGTTAGAAAAAATTGGGCCACTTTTTGAAAATCATGAACGCTTTCCTAGGAGAACAAATACAGAATTTGTCGAAATTATTTCTAGAACGGAAGCATCCATGCGTGTATGGG
>JAXJUI010000014.1:0-14425 GCA_036309165.1 Agathobacter sp.
CTCTTGCAAGTTCATAGAGTTTCTTCCCATTCACCTTTAACGCAGAATACATCGGTGGAATCTGTTTTTGTTTTCCAACAAAAGAATGAATCGCTTTTTCTATTTCTTCATTTGTTGGTACAACAACACTTTTTTCAATGATTTCTCCAGATACATCCTGTGTATCCGTCGATTTTCCCAATAACATGACCGCTTCATATACTTTATCTTTATCTGTCAACAAATCACAAACTCTTGTAGCTTTTCCTAAACAAATAGGAAGTACGCCCTCCGCATCCGGATCGAGCGTACCTGTGTGTCCCACTTTTTTCTGATGAAAAATCCCTCTCATCTTTGCGACTACATCAAAGCTTGTGAATCCTTTTTCTTTATATACGTTTACAATTCCGCTAACCATATATATCTCACATCTTCTTGCTGATTTCGTCTAAAATTTCTTTGATAATTGATTCTGGGGTTCCACTCATTGTAAAACCAGCAGCTTTAACATGTCCGCCGCCACCAAAATGCATTGCAAGTTCAGCCAAATTATAGTCCCCATTTGCACGAGTACTTACTTTAAAAGTGCCATCTTCATTTTCATATAAAAATACTGCAACTAAAACACCTTTTGTAACACGAAGCTGACTTACAATTCCTTCTAAATGCTTTGGAAGCACATCGAATTTTTTCATTGTTTCCTTTGTAACATAAGAAACAATAACTTGATCATTTAGATACAATTTGCTATCCAACAAAGCCTGTCCTAATACAAGGTTTTGATTATATGTTTTAGTGTAAAAAGTATCATCTACAATTTTTGAATAATCAATTCCTTTTTCCATTAAAACGCCGGCAGCATTCATAGTTTTTGCAGAGGTACATGAATACTGGAAAACACCTGTATCATGTGCCATACCAGTATATAAACATTCTGCAATCTCTTTTGTTATCTTTTCTTTTTCCATCAAATCAAATACCAACTCACATGTAGAACTTGCCTCTGGAAAAATATAATTTTCATCTGCAAACGACTGATTGCTTACATGATGGTCAATACATGCCGTAGTTTTTGCTTTACAAAAACATTCAGCAGCAAAACCAAGTCGAGAAAGATCGCCGCAATCACAACATATAAACAAATCAAAAACAGTATCCTTGCAACACTCATTCAGAATTTCATCTGAGTAAGATAAAAACTTAAATATGTTTGGAATTGGTTCCAAAAAAATAGATACCATAACGTTTGGATAATATTTCTTAATATAATTATAAATCGAAAGCGTAGAACCAACACAATCCCCATCAGGTCTTACATGACCCGCGATGGCAATCGTTTTTTTCCCGCTAAGGATGGAATCTAAATTATTCATTTGTTTCCTCTTTTTCATCATGCAAATCTTTCATAGCATCATCAATTTTTTTAGACATATTTATTCCATATTCAATTGACTGATCTAAAATAAATTTGATTTCTGGTGTATTTCTTAAATTAATTGATTTTGCAAGTTTCATTTTCGCAAAACCACTTGCAGAACGAAGTCCTGCAAGTGTATCTTTTTGTGCCTTTTCATCCCCTAAAACGCTAATGTATGCTTTTGCTGTCTTTAAATCTGGTGCAACTTCAACAGCAACTACACTTGTAAGCGGATGAATACGTGGGTCTTTTATTTCACCACGAATAATATTTGCCAACTCATGGGCTACTTCTTCATTAATTCGAATATTTTTAATGCTATTTTTTCTCATATAGCTCCTTTTTGCTTTTCATTAACGAGGTACTTCTACCATCTTATACGCTTCTACAATATCAAGTTCCTGAATATCGTTATAGCCTTCGAATACAAGACCACATTCGTATCCTGAGCGAACTTCTTTTACATCATCTTTAAATCTCTTAAGGGAACCAAGTTCACCTTCCCAGATTTGTGTTCCTTCACGGGAAACTCGAACCATACAACCTCTTTCGATTGTACCGTCAAGCACATAAGAACCAGCAATATTTCCAACTCCGGATGCTTTAAAAATCTGACGAATTTCAGCATGACCAAGAACTTTTTCTTCAAATACTGGATCAAGCATTCCTTTCATTGCAGCTTCAACATCTTCAATTGCACTGTAAATAACTTTATAGAGACGAACATCTACACCTTCGTTTTCAGCTGTTACCTTTGCAATAGGATCTGGACGGACATTAAATCCGATGATAATTGCATTTGAAGCAGATGCAAGAATAACATCTGATTCATTAATCGCGCCAACACCACCATGAATAACTTTTACAACAACTTCCTCATTAGAAAGTTTTACAAGACTTGCTTTTACTGCTTCTACAGAACCTTGAACATCTGCTTTCACAATAAGTTTAAGTTCTTTCATATTACCAGACTGAATCTGTGAGAATAAGTCATCCAATGACATTTTTGCTTTTGTTTCTTCAACAAGACGATTCTTTTCTTCTGAAATATATGTTTCTGCGAACTGTTTTGCTTCTTTGTCAGAATCACATGAAACAAATGTTTCACCAGCAGCAGGAACGCTATTTAAACCAAGAATTTCAACAGGTGTTGAAGGAATTGCTTCTTTTACTCTACGACCTTTATCATCAATCATCGCACGTACTTTACCATAGCTGCTACCACATGCAATAGAATCGCCTACATGAAGTGTTCCTTTTTGTACAAGCATTGTTGCAACAGGTCCACGACCTTTATCAAGCTGAGCTTCAATAACAAGACCACGTGCTTTACGATTTGGATTTGCCTTTAATTCCAATACTTCTGCTGTCAATAAGATCATTTCAAGAAGGTTTTCGATTCCTTCTCCTGTATGAGCAGAAACTGGACAGAACACAGTGCTTCCCCCCCAATCTTCTGGGATTAATTCATATTCAGAAAGTTCCTGTTTAACTTTATCAATATTTGCACTTGGCTTATCAATTTTATTAATTGCAACAATGATTTCTACACCAGCAGCTTTTGCATGATTAATAGCTTCCACTGTCTGTGGCATAACACCGTCATCTGCAGCAACAACCAAAATTGCAATATCTGTTGAAGATGCACCGCGCATACGCATTGCTGTAAACGCTTCATGTCCAGGTGTATCTAAGAATGTGATATTTTGATCATTAATTGATACGACAGAAGCACCAATATGCTGTGTAATACCACCAGCTTCTTTTGCAGTTACACGTGTTGAACGAATCGCATCAAGAAGGGAAGTTTTACCATGGTCAACGTGTCCCATAACACAAACTACAGGTGGTCTTGAAACCATATCATTTTCGTTTTCTTCTTCTTCTTTTAATAATTCTGCAATTACATCAATTTTTTCTTCTGGTTCACAAATGAAATTAAATTCTAATGCAATTTCTTCTGCTTCTTCAAAAGTAACTTCATGGTTTACTGTAACCATTTGTCCTTTCATAAAAAGATTTTTTACGATTGCAGATGGCTGAACTTTCATCTTGTCTGCCAAGTCACGAATTACAATCTTTTCAGGAAGAACAAGTGTCTTAATTGTATCTTCATCTTCCTTTGGTTTCTGTGGCTGTGGCTGATGTTTCTTTTTACCACCATGTTTTTCAAGGTTAATATAATTTTCCTGATGTTTTCCACCTAACTTGTCATGTTCATAACGTTTGTTATTATTGTTATTGCGGTTATTTCCACGCTCTCTGCTTTCTTTTCCTCTTACATCATCTACAACTGGTGCAGCCATTGAATCCTTGTTGAAACGATCCTTATTACGGAAATTACGATCACTATTTCTATCATTTCTATCGTTTCTTTCGTTTCTATCCGAACGTTCAGGACGGTCTCCAAAATTTCTATTTGGACGATTACCCTGTGGACGTTCTCCCTGTGGACGTGATGGTCTTTCAGAGCCATCGCGATTTGGTTTTTGCCCCTGTGGACGCTCGTTCTGCGGACGTGATGGTCTTTCCATTGTAAAATCGTCTACATTATCCTTCGTTCTTTCACTAATCGGACGCATTGCACGTTCTCCAACCGGACGAGGTTTAATGATTTGCTGTGGTCTTGCAGCATAAGACTCCTGCCTTGGGCCACGATTCATACTTCTATTTTCACCATTTCTGTCGTTGTTACGAGTCTGTCCATTTCTGTCAACACGATTTCCATTCCTATCCGGACGTTCGCCATTTCTATCGTTTGATCTCTTTGGCTGCTGTTTACTATACTGCGCATTAAATACAGCAGTTATACTAGATTTTTTCTTTGGACGTTCCTTATGTTCTTCTGACGCATCTGTTTTTGCAGTTTCAGATTTAGGAGCTTCTGCTTTTGCAGCTTCTTTCTTTGCATATTTGCTGCGTACAATTTCCTGTGCTGGCTCTTCTAAGCCGCTCTGCGCGCTTTTTACAGCATACTCTGTTGTACTTAACACCTCAATAATATCTTGTGATTTTATATCTAATTCTTTTGCAAGTTCATGAACTCTCATTTTTGCCATATATTCGTTTTCCTCCATTATTCAGTTTTATTTTGCCTTTCGCATTCTGCAAGGAGTTTTGTTTCGACCGCCTTAGCAAGATTTTCATCCGTAATCGCTAATGATGCACGAAATTCCTTACCAATGCACCAACCAAGTTCTTCCTTTGTTCCGTATTCATAATATGGAACTTCATAAAACTCTGTCATATTTCGAAACATTTTTTTCGTATTTTCTGATGCCTCTGAAGAAACAATAACCAAATACGCCTGATAAGACTTAATTGCCTTTTCAGTAGAAAACTCACCGCTTTTTACATTTCCCGATTTGGCAGCAATGCCAAGCATGGATAATACTTTATTCTGCAAGTGAATTCATCTCCTTTTCTAGGTTTTCATACACTTCGGCAGGAATAGCCATTTTTAAAGAACGCTCTAATCCTTTTCCTTTTTGTGCTTTTTTCAAACAATCAAGACAATTACAAATATATGCTCCACGACCATTTTTTCTTCCAGTTGCATCAAGAACAATTTCATCTTCAGGAGTTTTAATTACTCGAATTAAATCTTTTTTGTTTTTCATTTGCGCACATCCGACACACTGTCTCATTGGAATTTTCTTATTCGTCATTTTTATTCCTCTTCGCCGTTTTCTGCATAATCTTCTTCTACAAATTCATCATCATAGTAATCTTCATCTTCATAATCGTTTTCATAATCAATAAAGTCACCTGATTCACGAGCCTGTGTTTCACTCTTAATATCAATTTTGAAACCAGTAAGACGTGCTGCAAGTCTTGCATTCTGTCCTTCTTTACCAATTGCAAGTGATAACTGATAATCAGGTACCACAACTTTTGCTGTCTTTTCATCCGCGTCAGCAATAACTGAAATAACTTTTGCTGGACTTAATGCATTCTGAATTAAAATAGCTGGGTTTTCATCCCATGTAATAATATCTATTTTCTCACCACGTAATTCATTAACGATGGTATTTACACGTGCACCATTCATACCTACACATGCGCCAACTGGATCTACATCTGGATCATTTGACCAAACGGCAATCTTTGTTCTGCTTCCAGCTTCACGTGAAATTGATTTAATTTCGACAATACCATCTTTTACTTCTGTTACCTCTGATTCAAATAAGCGTTTTACTAATTCAGGATGAGTTCTTGAAACAAGAATCTTTGGTCCTTTTGATGTTGATTTTACTTCTAAGATATAAACTTTAACACGATCTGTTGGATTAAATACTTCTCCTTTAATCTGTTCGCTTTCTGTAAGAAGTGCATCAGCTTTACCAAGATTGATACTTACATTCTTTCCAACATAACGCTGAACCACACCTGTAACTACATCTTTTTCTTTACTGTTATATTCATCGAAAATCACTTTTCTTTCTTCTTCTCTGATTTTCTGAAGAATAACGTTTTTTGCATTCTGTGTTGCAATACGTCCAAATTCTTTTGATTTTACTTCTACCTGAACTACATCACCAAGTTCATATTTAAGGTCGATTAACTGTGCGTTTGGTAATGAAATTTCTTCTAATGGATCTAGAACTTCTTCAACAACTGTTTTTTCCTGAATACATCTAAATTCACATGTTTCCGGATTGATAATAACTTTGATATTATCTGATTTTCCAAAATGATTTTTGCAGGCTGTTACTAAAGAATTTTCAATCGCTTCTAATAAAGCTTCCTTACTAATATTTTTTTCCTGCTCTAATATATTTAACGCTTCTAATAACTCATTACTCATGATTTTTTTCCTCCTATTTTTCGTTATCTTACGCTAAAATGTTTTATTAAAAATGAATCGCCTGACGAATTAATGCTATATCGCTTCTTTGAAATACAACATCATTTCCATCTTCGTCTTCAATAGTTACGCATTCTTTATCATACGCTTTCAAAATCCCATAAAATTCTTTAGATTTATTGATTGCACGATAAGTTCTAATTTCAATTTCTTTTCCCATGTTTCTAACATAGTCTTTTTCCTTTTTAAGTGGTCTACCAAGTCCCGGTGAACTCACTTCGAAAATGTATGAATCATCGATGTAGTCTTCTGCATCAAGGATTTCATTCATCTCTCTTGCGACTGCTTCACAATCTAAAACTGTAATTCCGCCCTCTTTATCAATGTAAGCCCGAAGATAATAAGTACCACCTTCTTTTACATATTCCACATCGACAAGTTCAAACTGAAACTTTTCTAAAATAGGTAAAATGAGGCTTTCTGTTTTTGCTTCATAATTACTAGCTTTCGACATATGCATACACCTCTTTTCTGTATTAAGTTGTTATTTTTTAAGGATAAGCACAGAGACGAGATACTCCTCGTCGCCACCTGCAGAACCTGCCACCGGCAGCCTCCTTCGGATGCATGGCAACAACAAATTAAGAGAGGACTTTGCGCCCTCTCTTAATCTAAATCCTTATGTCATCATAGTTAATATATCACTCATTCCTAGCAAAATCAAGGGTTTTCAAGCTTTTTTTCATTTCTGGCTCCATTTTCCTCAATAAAATCCTAAAAAACACTTGCAATTCTACTGTCCTCATGGTATAAATTTACAGTATGGTTCGTTGGTCAAGAGGTTAAGACGCCGCCCTCTCAAGGCGGAATCACGGGTTCAATTCCCGTACGAACTGCTGACTGTTAAATTTAGCAGCCCAACCCGAAAAAAATCACTTCCCATTAGGGAAGTGATTTTTTTTAGTCTTCATATCCATTTGGATTGTTTTTCTGCCATCTCCAAGAGTCTGCACACATCTCTTTGATACCATATTTTGCTTCCCAACCAAGCTCTTCTTTTGCTTTTGAAGGATCACAATAACATGTTGCAATATCTCCTGGTCTACGCTCTTTAATAACATATGGAATTTTGATTCCATTTGCTTCTTCAAAATTCTTTACAATATCAAGAACACTGTATCCATGTCCGGTTCCAAGATTATAAATCTTGCATCCTACATTCTCTTTAATCTTATCTAATGCTTTTACGTGTCCAATTGCCAAATCAACAACATGAATGTAATCACGCACGCCGGTTCCATCTGGAGTATCATAATCATTTCCAAATACACCAAGCTGTTCTAACTTGCCAACAGCAACCTGCGTTACATATGGCATAAGATTGTTTGGAATTCCATTTGGATTTTCACCCATTGTTCCACTCTGATGTGCACCAATTGGATTGAAATAACGAAGTAAAATTACATTCCATTCCGGATCGGCCTTTTGAATATCCATAAGAATCTGTTCTAGCATTGATTTTGTCCAGCCATATGGATTTGTGCACTGTCCTTTTGGACATTCTTCTGTAATTGGAATCTGAGCCGGATCTCCATAAACAGTTGCAGATGAAGAGAAAATGATATTCTTACATCCATTGTTTCTCATAACATCTACAAGTGTTAATGTTCCTGCAATGTTATTTTCATAATACTCCCATGGTTTTGCAACTGATTCTCCCACAGCCTTTAATCCTGCAAAATGAATACAACTTTCAATTGTTTCATTCTTAAAGATTTCATTTAAGATGTCTCTATCTAAGATATCACCTTTATAAAACTTTACTTCTTTCCCCGTTAAAGCCTTTACTCTATCTAATGACTTTTCTGATGCATTTGATAAATTGTCCAAAACAACAACATCATATCCTGCATCTAATAATTCTACGCATGTGTGGCTTCCAATATAGCCTGCACCACCTGTAACTAAAATAGCCATATTCATTCTCCTTTTTATGTTTTTTCTAAAGTTATATTAATTTTATCCTATTAAAGGAATTTTGTATAGCACGAAAAATTCAAAAAACATGCAAATACATAATATCAACTACAGAAGTAGCCACTGGCAACTTCCTTCGGCTGCATGGCAACAAAAAAATCCTTGGAAGTTTCTTCCAAGGATTTTCATTCATCATATGATTATTTTAATGCTGCTTTTGCAACATCTACTAATTTTGCAAATCCAGCTGCATCTGTAACTGCCATATCAGCTAATACTTTACGGTTTAAATCAACATTAGCTAATTTTAAACCATGCATAAACTGGCTGTATGAAAGACCATTTAAACGTGCTGCAGCATTGATACGAGCGATCCATAACTGACGGAACTGACGTTTTCTTTCTTTACGTCCAGCGTAAGCGCTTGTTAAGGCTCTCATAACTGACTGTTTTGCAACTCTATACTGTTTTGATCTAGCTCCTCTATAACCTTTAGCTAATTTAAGAACTCTATTATGTTTTTTTCTAGCGTTCATGCCGCCTTTAATTCTTGCCATGTTATAATTCCTCCTTAACCAATCTTACATGTATGGTAAAATTTTCTTCATATTCTTAACGTTTGTTGCATCAACTGTTGTTGCTTTTCTAAGATTTCTCTTACATTTTGTTGTTTTCTTTGTTAAGATATGTCTCTTATAAGCTTTACTTCTTTTTAATTTTCCTGTTCCTGTTACTTTGAAACGTTTTGCAGCTGCTCTGCTTGTTTTCATTTTTGGCATTGTTTAGTTCCTCCTTAAAATGTTATCTTTTTTCTGCCAGCACCATTCCGATACTTCTACCTTCAATCTTTGGTGCTTTTTCCACTACTGCTACATCTGAAAGATTCTCTGCAAAATCATCTAAGATGTGCTTACTGCTGTTCATATGAGCCATTTCACGACCTCTGAAACGTAAGGTAATTTTTACTTTATTACCTTTTGCAAGGAATTTTCTTGCAGCGTTCATTTTGGTATTCAAGTCGTTAGCTTCAATATTTGGTGACAAACGGATTTCTTTCAACTCAACCGTCTTCTGTTTCTTCTTGGCATCCTTTTCTTTACGAGATAACTCGTAACGGTATTTGCCGTAATCAATCACCTTACATACAGGTGGTTTCGCGTTAGGCGCGATTTTGACAAGATCTAAGCCAGCTTCATCAGCAATCTTCTGTGCTTCTTTAGAAGAAACTACGCCGATCTGTTCTCCATCTGGTCCAACAAGACGAACTTCTTTGTCTCTGATTTGTTCATTAATCATTAATTCGCTAATGGTCTTGTACCTCCAAAAAAAATAGTGGATAGGCAGACTATCCACTAACATTTCTAACACGAAAAAGGTTAAAAATTTGAACACTAAGTCGCCCAATTACGCTTAGGTGAGAGTGGATACTCTACTTTGTTTTTCTAACAACTACTGTATAATATATGAGTTTTCACTCATTGTCAATACTTTTTGCAATGTTTCTTTATGCTTTTTTATCTTTTAAAACAAATTTATAAATTACTTCTGCAATTGCATCCTCATTATTGTTTGCTTCTGTCACATAATCAGCTGATGGAAAAACATCTTCCTGTGCATTTTTCATTGCAATTCCCAAACCCGCTTTTTCTAGCATAGGAATATCATTTCTTTCATCTCCCACAGCAATTACATCTGATAAAGGAATATTTAAAAATTCTGAAAGATATGTAACACCTGCTCCCTTATCAATACCTTTTGGACAAAACTCCAAATATTCTTCGCATGAAAAGAATGCATTCAGCTTATCTTTACTCCATGGTTCCAATTTGTTTTTAAAATCTAGCAATCGTTGCTTATCTTCTAATTCGACAAGCAATACCTTTTGTGGTTCCATATCCATCGCATCATACAAATTATTTACAACCTTATATGACATTTTGGAATGTTCTACATAATAATCCAATTCTTTTGTATGAGAAAGTGCAATTACATCCGTCTCATTATATGTCTGAACATAAATCCCAGCCTTTTGGGCTTCTTCAAAAATATGTACCATATAATTAAACGGTACACTATTCCTCTTTAACACCTGGTCTGCCGCACAATCATACACAACAGCTCCATTAAAACAAACCATATAACATCCAGAAGAAGTAAGTCCAAGTTCTTTTGCAACTTCTCTTCCACTTGCTACAGGTCTGCCTGTGCATATCACGAAGTAATGTCCTTCATCTAGTAAATCTTGAATAGCCTGTCTATTCTTCTGTGAGATGCTTTTATCATCGGATAAAAGGGTTCCATCTAAATCTGAAAAAATAATCTTACTCAAAATAAATCCTCCTTTTTATCCTCTGTATTAATTATCCTTCTACTGGTTCGGCTGGAATAAACACCCTTTCCATAGAACCCTGTTTCGTAGAATCTACCTGCTTTGCTTCCTCGCAAAATTGTTTCTGCGAATCAAGAATATTTTTTCCTCTTTTATCTATTCTAGCATAAGTTCCATCATTTTGCATCACTCTTGCTTTAACAGTATCAAGAAGTTCAATTTCAAGCACATGAAAAGCTTTTTTCTTAATTTCTTCATCAAGAATAGGAAATACAATTTCCACACGACGATCCAGATTTCTTGGCATCCAGTCTGCACTTCCCATGTAAATTTCTGATTGTCCACTATTTTCGAAATAGAAAATACGACTATGTTCCAAAAAATTCCCTACAATCGAACGAACACGTATATTTTCGCTCACTCCAGGAATACCTGTTCTTAAACAACAAATTCCACGAACAATCAAGTCAATCTGCACACCAGCTGATGATGCTTCATATAATGCCGAAATAACTTCCTGATCACAAAGCGAATTCATTTTTGCAATAATTTTTGCATGTTCTCCCGCTCTTGCATGTTTTGTTTCTCGCTGAATTAACCCAATAAACTTATTTCTTAACCAATATGGTGCCAAAACAAGTTCATTCCAGCTAAGTGGTTCCGAATAACCTGATAGCATATTAAAAACAGCAGTTGCATCTTCACCTATTGATTCTTTGCATGTAAAAATACCACAATCTGTGTAAAGTTTAGCTGTAGAATCATTATAATTACCGGTTCCAAGATGCACGTATCTTCGAATACCATCTTCTTCTCTACGCACTACAAGTGCGATTTTACTATGAGTTTTAAGACCTACCAAGCCATAAATTACATGACACCCTGCTTTTTCTAATTTTCTTGCCCATACAATGTTATGCTCTTCGTCAAATCTCGCCTTTAACTCAACCAAAACAGTCACCTGTTTTCCATTTTCAGCTGCAAGTGCTAATGAATGGATAATTGGCGAATTACCACTTACACGATATAAAGTCTGCTTTATAGCAAGTACATCAGGATCTTTTGCAGCCTGATAGATAAAATCCACAACAGGATCAAATGTTTCATATGGATGATGTAAGAAAATATCCCCCTGACGAATCGATGTAAAAATATCCTGTTGTGTATCAAGTCCAGCAACCGGTTGTGGCTTAAATGAAGGATTACGCAGATAATCATATCCTTCTAATCCATACATTTTCATAAATACATTTAAATCAATTGGTCCACTTATCTTATAGACATCCTCTTCTGCAACCTTTAATTCATCTCTTAGATAACGAAGTAATTTCTTATCCACATGTTCCTCAATCTCCAAACGAATTACTTCACCCCATTGACGCATTTTAAGCTTATTCTCAATTTCTTTTAGTAAATCAGAAGCTTCTTCTTCATCAATCGTCAAATCAGCATTTCTCATAATGCGATATGGATATGCACAAACCACCTTATAATTCGAAAACAATTTATCAATATTACGTTCGATAACCTGTTCAAGCATAATAAAACAGTATTTTCCTTCTTCAGTTGGAACTCGAACCAAACGCTCTAAAACACTTGGAACCTGTACTGTTGCAAAAACAGTTTCCTCTTTTTCTTTTTTATTTTGTAAAAGAGCTGCAATATTAAGCGTTTTATTTCGAATCAATGGAAATGGCCGAGATGCATCTACCGCCATAGGCGTCAACACTGGATAAACATTTTCCATAAAATAGCGATCTACAAAATCACCTTGTTTATCTGTCAATTCTTCATGATGATTGAGCACAAGTATTCCTTCCTTTTTCAAAAGAGGAAGAAGTGATCTGTTATATGTATGATATTGGCTTTCTACAAATGATTTGGTGGCAAGATTAATTGCATCAAGCTGTTGTATTGGTGTCATTCCTGCGATATCACATTTCTTATAATTCGCATGTACCATATCTTTTAAAGAAGCTACACGAACCATAAAAAACTCATCCAGATTCGAAGAAGTAATACTAAGAAATTTCAAACGTTCTAATAAAGGAAGTGTTTTATCTTTCGCTTCCTCTAACACGCGCTCTTCAAATTTCAACCAGCTAAGTTCACGATTATCATAAAATTTTGGATTATCAAAATTCTTTTTTTGTTCCATAGATTTCTCCTGTAATTCCCACTAATAATTATATACTCTCTTTTCTTTTAGAACGGGTTTAATACTATAGACATTTTCAAAATATGCCGTTTTTGAATCAAACAAAGCTTGTTCTAAAGAAATATCATCAAATGATTGCACCGTAATCACGAGTTCTTTTGTTTTTAGAGCAATTTGTATTTTATCAAATTTCTGTTTATGACTTTGATCAAGTGCATTTGCTACCCTAAGAATTGCTGAAAGCTTCGCTACAACAAGAAAACTTTCTTTATCTAACTTATCAGAAATAGCTTCATATTCGTCAAGTGGAATACTATTATATAGAACTGTCCTTGCCACAATTTCTCGTTCCAAATGGCTAAGTCCTATAATCTCCGACGACATAATAATGTGGTAAGCACATCTTGCACTGTCATTTAAGCTAACATATTTTCCGCAATCATGCAAAATCGCTGCTACTTCTAGCAACAGTCGTTGTCTGTTTCCAAGCCCATGAACCTTTTTCATTGCATCAAAAATTTGTGTCGACAATCCAGTAAGTGCTTCAATATGTGAAGAATAACTATTATAATGCATCGACAATCCGTGTGCAGCATCTTTAATATCTTGTTCAAAGTCATGATTGAGTTTCAACCATTTCTTATATAATGCAAAATTATATGCAATACCATCGTTAATATTCACACCAGGTGCCCATACAATATCTGCACCAAGATTATGAATCATTCCTTTAAACAGCGCCATCGATGGCTCAATTAGCGGATCCTTATCATTTGACAGATTCAGCTGTGCCGAGATTTCTTCTACATTATGCTTTTGCAGTTTTGCAATGTATTTAACAAACTTTTCTGCCCTTACTACATTTGGCTCAATTTGATGTTTCGCAAGTTTTTTTAGGATATCATTACTATAATCACCAATGATAATCATATACTCTACACCATCACTTAGATATAACGAACGAAACACCTCAAGCCTTTTATTAATATATTCCTCTAATTGTTTTTCATAAGATGCTTCTCCATGTGCGCGATTATTTAAAAGAGAATATAACCGCATCGTACCCATTTCAAGATGTTGTGTTGTAACCAGATGTCCTTTTTTAAATAGCGTAATCTGTACACTAGCTCCGCCAACATCTACAATTGCTGCTGAATTTTGAATCATCTTTTCAAAATTTTCGTCACTTGCCACAGAATGATAACTAATGAAACGATGCTCAGAATTACTTAAAACCTTGACACTAAATCCCGTCCTTTGTCTAATTTGATCTAAAACAAACAATTTGTTTGAAATCACTCGTAATACTGCGCCTGCACAAACTTCACATGATTCTACGCGATATGTTTTCGCAATCTTTTGGAATTCTGCTAAAATATCACACAATTCATCTACAAGTTCATATCCAAGTCGCCCCTCATTAAATGCATCTTTTCCTAAATTGATACGAATGCGAACATGATCAATCTCTTTCATTTTCTTTTTTGAATTCACTTCAAAAAGTTTAAGACTCACTTCATATGTTCCTATGTATATCGCTGCAATTGTACAAATCCCCATCTTTTTTCCCCTCATGAAACTTTCCTGTTTTGAATCACTTTTGATTTGCATATTTCTTAATATGTTCCTAAAATTCTAAGAGAAATCGTTTCTTCCTCTAATCCTCGTATTGCATTCATGACAGCATCATCTTCCAAATTCCCTTCAAAATCAACAAAGAAACGATACTCCCAATTTTTATTACGAATTGGTCTAGAC
>JAXJUI010000015.1:0-8259 GCA_036309165.1 Agathobacter sp.
GAAAACACAAGTTTAATAATTGCAATTCGATTTTGTTTGTTTGATACAGTAAAAAAACTTCCTACAACAAGAGCAATTGGGAAAATATACGCAAATAAACCAAAGATTCCAAACGAAAATCTACTTACCACATCACCAACTTTTCCACCCACTCCAAAATTGCTGATAAATAGCAATAATGAAATAGCAATAATAATCCAAAGTATAATTTCAAGGCGAAAAGCTTCCGCTCTTTCCATTTCTTGCATTCTTTGCTTTTTGGTTTTTCTACCAGAAGAAGTTGTTCTTCTTTTTGTTGCCATGTATAACCTCCAAACAGATATCATCTCATCTGATTCATCTCAATAAAATCCAATGATACTATACCATATTTTGAGTCACTTGTCATTAAGAAGACATAAAAATACTAGATTTAGTAATCCCTATTATCAATCATCTCATGAATTTTTTCAAAAGCATCCGAAATTCCTCCCATTTCATCAATCACACCTTCCTCAACCGCTTCTTTTCCAACAAGAATCGTACCTACATCCTTTGTCAACATTTCTGTATTCATCATCAATTCTTCCATCCTCTTTTCAGAAATCTGACAATGTTTTGAAACAAACCCAAGAATTCTATCCTGCATCTGTTTAAAGTATTCAAAAGTTGCTCGCGCTCCAATTACTGTTCCACTCATTCTAACTGGATGAATCACCATTGTCGCAGTAGGCACAATAAATGAATAGTCGGTTGCCACGGCCAAAGGCACACCTATAGAATGACTCCCTCCTAAAACCAATGAAACCGTTGGCTTATTCATACTTGCAATCATTTCAGCAATCGCAAGACCACACTCTACATCACCACCAACTGTATTTAGAATCAATAACACTCCATCAATTTCCTCATCCTCATGAAGCATAGCAAGCTTAGGAAGAATATGTTCATACTTTGTCGATTTTGTATTTGCGGGCAAGACATCATGTCCTTCAACTTCCCCAATAATCGTTAACAAAAAAATGTTATGTTTTCTCTTCTCATTACACAACACACAACTACCATATTCCTTAATTTGATCCTTCTCCATATATTCGCCTCCGTCTCAACATTTTTCCATTTCAATCAACTAATGCCCCAAAAATTGACATGCATAAGAGTTTTCGAAGCCCTTTCATCAAAAAAAATGCAGGTCAAACGACCTGCATTTAGTATTAGTTGCCAAGTAAGAAATTATACAATCCTTCATAACGGAATTTCGAAGAATTCCAAGAAAAATCATTTGCCATTCCTCTATCAATAATCTGGTTCCATAAACGTTTTCTATCGTAGTAAACATGTTTTGCATAATTAACCACATGTAACATTTCATGTGCATTATAATTTGCAAAAGAGAAACCATCTCCGAGATTTTCATATTCATTAAATGGACGAACTGTATCTTTTAAACCTCCTGTTTCACGCACAATTGGTACCGTTCCATATCTAAAAGAAATAAGTTGCGTCAATCCACATGGTTCAAACTGCGAAGGCATCAAAAATGCATCTGCAGACGCATACAATTTATGCGCCAAATCATCCGAATAACAAATATTTGCTGATACTCGTTCGGGATACTTCCATGCATAATGACGGAACATATTTTCATATTTCGCATCGCCTGTACCAATTACAACAAACTGTGTATGTTCATCAACAATTCCATCCATAACACAATTGATAAGATCTAATCCTTTTTGATCTGTCAATCTTGAGATTAATCCAATCATAAATTTCTTTTTATTTACTTCAAGACCTAATTCTTCCTGAAGTTTTTCTTTATTACATGCTTTTTTCTTTCTAAAATTTTCGGCATTGTAATGAACATAAATTTTTTCATCTGTTTCCGGGTTATATACATCGTAGTCGATACCATTAACAATACCTTGCATATCAAAATGTCTGGCAGATAACAAACCGTTTAACCCTTCGCCATAGTAACTAGTTTGTATTTCATTGGCATATGAATCACTAACCGTTGTAATATAGTCGGCATATACCAATCCACCTTTTAGCATATTTGCATCTTTTTTATATTCCAGTTTATCTGGGGTAAATAAATGTTTTGGAAGTCCTGAGAACTTTTGCACAGTTTTCACATCCCAAATTCCCTGGAATTTCAAATTATGTATTGTCATAATAGAACGAATTCCCCAGAAGAACATATCTCCCTGAAATTCATTTTTTAAATATACAGGAACAAGCCCTGTCTCCCAGTCATGACAATGAATAATATCTGGTCTAAATCCAATTTGTGGAAGCATAGACAACACTGCTTTGTCAAAGAAACAGAATTTTTCAATATCAAACTTAATGTCTCCATATGGTGAATTACATGTAAAATACTCTCTATTATCGATAAAATAGTAGGTAATTCCTTCATACTGATACTGAAGAACTCCAACATATTTATTTCTAATATCCGAACTCATACTCATATAAAAATGAGTCACATACTGAAATTCATTTCGAAACTTTTCTGGAATACATGTGTAATTCGGAATCACAACACGTACATCCCAATATTCCTTATCAAATTCCTTTGGCAAAGCCCCACAAACATCTGCTAGTCCACCTGTTTTAATAAATGGTACACATTCTGAAGCTACAAATAAAATTTTCTTCATGACCCTTTCCCCCAATTCTGTCACTTATTCATCCCAGTTGTGGTAAACTTCCTGAACATCATCATCATCATCTAACATATCTAAGATACGATTAATATTTTTGATATCCTGTTCATCTGTTAATGTAACGTATGTCTGTGGAATCATTGTAACTTCCGCAGATACCATTGAAATACCTGATTCTTCCAATGCTTTGTGTACTGCATCAAAATCTTCCGGTGTTGTAAGAATTTCAAATGAATCTTCTTCTTCTTCAAAATCATCTGCACCAGCATCTAAAGCAATCATCATAAGTTCGTCTGCATCCATATCACATTCTTCTTTATCAATGATAATCTGACCCTTTTCATCAAACATGAAAGATACACACCCCTGTGTTCCAACACTTCCCTGTCCTTTTGTAAAACAGTTTCTTACATTTGACGCTGTACGATTTTTGTTATCTGTTAAACATTTAGCAATGATAGCTGTACCACTTGGTCCATATCCTTCATATGTACAGTATTCATAATTAACATTATTTCCATCTCCAGAAGCTTTTTTAATACCTCTTTCGATTGTATCGTTTGGCATATTGTTCTGCTTTGCTTTTGCAATAATCTGAGCAAGTTTGTAATTATTGGCAGGATCTGGACCACCTTCTTTAACCGCTACCGCAATTTCACGTCCAATAATTGTGAAAATTTTTCCTTTAGCCGCATCATTTTTTTCCTTTTTATGCTTGATATTCGCAAACTTTGAATGTCCTGACATAAATCTAAACCTCTTTTCTAAATTTGTATATTTACATCACAAAAATCACTTAATTTGACTCTTGTGTTGTTTTACGAACATACACTTCCTGAATAATATTTCCTTCAACCTTACGGATATCAAATGTATATCCATAAGCAGAAATCTTTGGCATTTCTTCTTCGGAAGGAATTCTTCCAATCAAAGAAATCAACAAACCATTCAGTGTATCAAACGCATTTTCCTCAAGTGGAAGCTGCAAGATTTCTACTACTTCGTTAAAATCCGTCAAACCATCCATAACATAACTTTCTTCGGATTCTTGCGTAATCATAGAAACTTCTTCATCATATTCATCTTCAATATTACCAACAATTTCTTCAAGAATATCTTCCATTGCCACAAGCCCTGATGTCTGACCATACTCGTCAATCACCATAATCATATGATTTTTAGCACTCTGCATCATTTTAAATAGCTCGTGAATATTCATTGTTTCAGGAACAAAATCCACCTCTCGAATCAATTCAGGAATATCTTTGATTGCTGTACGAAAGACTTCATTTCTCTTAAAAAAAGCCAACGCATCTTTTATATGTAACACACCAATAATATGATCTACATCATCTAAATAAACCGGATATCTTGATTTGCTGTTTTCTATCATAAAATCTACTGCATCCGTAAATGATAATTCTCCGTCAATGGCAATCATATTCTTTCGATGTGTCATAATATCTTTTGCTTCGTTTTCACCAAATTCAAAAATATTATGAATCATTTCAGCCTCAGAATCTAATAGAACACCTTGCTCATGTCCTTCTTTTACCATGGAAATAATTTCCTCAGTAACATCTTCGTCCGAATAATTCTTACCTTTCAAAATTTTTTTCATATTTTTTGAAAACTTTTTTATAAAATTGGGACACCCGTCATCCATATTTTGTTCTCCTTTTGTAATAATCTACGCAAAACGTATAAAAAATCATACCATGATTCCCCTGTTTTGGTCAAGTTATGTAAATAACTCCAAACTAATTTCAAGGGCCTTATCAATTTTTTCTAACATATCGCAATCAAGATGACATATCTTTTCTCGCAATCTTTTTTTATCTATTGTTCTTAACTGTTCTAATAACACCACTGAATCTTTTGCAAGCTCACACTGTTTTGAACAAAGTTCCACATGTGTTGGCAATTTTGCCTTATGCATTTGCGACGTAATTGCGGCCACAATTACAGTTGGACTATGTTTATTTCCAATATTGTTTTGAATAATTAGAACAGGACGAATACCACCTTGTTCCGAGCCCACCACAGGGCGTAAATCTGCATAAAAAATATCACCACGCTGTATTGTCATTCTCCACTCCATAAAATTTGGTATACCTTTAGTATTTCCAACTTTTATCAAGCGTATACAATTTATTTATGCATATATATTGTTTTCTATTCTACATTATCTAGAACAAGTGAAATACCTTTTAAAATATCTCTCGCCATCATCCCATAAGTTCCTACATCTAAAACAGCTTTATCACCTGCAAGGCCATGTAAATACACTCCCAAACGCGCAGCGTCATAAGCATTATCCATTTGTGAACAAAAAACACCAAGAATACCCGAAAGAACATCTCCACTACCAGCAGTTGCCATTCCGTTATTTCCTGAAAGATTCAACGTACACTCGCCACTTGGACTTGCAATAATCGTCCGAAAATCTTTCAAAACACAAACAACCTTATTTAATTTTGCAAAATCTTTTGCATGCTGAATCAATGCATTTTGCAGATTATGTACTGACACTCCTGTTAATCGGCTCATTTCACCAAGATGCGGCGTAACGATAACAGCCGCCGAATAACCATCAAGCCAGTCTAAATGTTTTGCCAGTACATTTAGTCCGTCTGCATCAATTACAAGTGGAACTTTAGCACTTTGTAACACAAACTTCAAAATTATTTCCGTCGTTTCTTCTGTACCCATTCCTGGTCCAATTACAATTGAAGACGCCCATTCTATCTCTTTTTCAAGTTTACTTAAAATATCTTCACTAGAATATGTACATAAAATTGCTTCTGGAACATTTTGTTGAACAATCAGTCTATTTTCTTCTGGTGTAAACACCTTAACAAGCCCTGCTCCAGAACGATATGCCGCTTCTGCAGACAAACATGCCGCCCCAGCCATATCTATACTTCCTGCGATAACAAGACATTTTCCATAGGTTCCTTTATTAGAATGCTGGATTCTTTTCGGTATTAACTCATCCAAATCTGTATCTTCTAAAACTGAAACAAGTGAATCTGTATCTTTAAATCCGTCTAGCGTAATTCCAATTGGAAGAACATGTATTTTTCCTGAATAATCAGAGCCTTCCCATAAATACTGACCTGTTTTTCCAAATGAAAATGTAAACGTTCGATCCGCACGAAATGCAATTCCTTGAATTACACCATTCTCTCCTGATACCCCAGATGAAATATCAATTGCAATCTTATATGCATTCATTTCATTCATTTGTTTTATGGCAGTCTCATACTTTCCTGTAATCGTTCTCGACAAACCTACTCCAAAAATTCCATCAATAATTAAATCGTAGGCATCATTAGACATATCTTCAGTTTGTGGGTAGTCATACTCTTCATATATATTCTTTTGATAAGAGAACAACTCCGAAACCTTCTCATTCTCTAAGCAGTGAATCGTTGTACGAATTCCTTTTTGATTCAAAAGACGTGCAATTGCAATCCCATCTGCACCATTGTTTCCACCACCACATACTACCAGGACATTACTAAACTTTTGTTTCAGGGATAACAGTTCTAATACAAATCCCATTGCCGCTTGTTCCATTAAAACAACAGGTAAAACGCCATATTTTGTCGATGTAGTTTGATCTAGAAGTTTCATCTGTGAATCTGTAACCAATCGTTTCAACTTTTATGAATCCCCCTGTTTTTCATCTTTAAAATATTCTCCATATTGAATATCAAAAATATTTAATACATCAAATCCAAATATATCGTGAAGGTACGAATAAATCTCACGATTGTTAATATCACGATTTTGTTTTCGTATAATATTTTTCTTCAAATCAATTCGAATTTGAGTAATCCATTCTTCGATTTCTTTTGACTCTTCATGATTCACACGCAGTTTTTCATAAAAATAATCCATACTAAGAATCATCAGCGTTTCATTTGTTTTCTTAATTTCAGCCGGTAATTCAAGTATTCTATCTTCACAACTTTCAATCTTTTCATTTATCTCATCAATCAAACGCTTATTGTCTTCAAGCTTTCTCTCTCTTATCTCTTCTTCCTTAATGTTCTGACTATCATTCATATTCAAAACAATATCACTCATCAGCTGTGATTTTAATTTTTTTAAATCCTTTAATTCTTGATTACATTTTCCTTGCTCGGCCAATAAAGAATTTAATTCACCCTCTACCTTTTTAATTTCATCAGTTTTTCCATGAATAGCAAAAAGACGATGCCATTTCTGATCCAAAACCAGTATTGGCACCTTTTTATCTAATAATGCCTGTTTAAAATCATCACTTGTTTTCATACTTTTTATCTTTTCCCATTGCGAACAATATTATAAGAAAGTTGCATTAAGCTATCAGAAAGATGAACATTTTCAATTACAACATCTTCATCTTTTAAATCTAAATCTACATGAGCAAAATTCCAGATTGCATGAATTCCTAAATTCACCAAATGTCTCGCTGTAATATCCGCTTTTTCTTTTGGCATTGTAAGTGCTGCAATATCCACCTGATTATTCATGCAGAAATCATCTAGTTCATCCAACATGTGCACCTTAATGCCACGAACCATTGTATCTTTAAGTTCTGGATTCACATCAAATAGAGCGGTAATTACAAAACCAAGTTTTTCAAATTTCATATAATTTGCAATCGCCTGCCCTAAATTACCGGCTCCAATTACAATGATATTATGCTTCTGATTTAAACCAAGAATTTTTCCTATTTCTTCGTATAAATACTGTACATTATATCCGTATCCTTGTTGTCCAAAACCACCAAAATTATTTAAATCCTGCCTGATTTGTGAAGCAGTCACTTTCATTCGATTACTTAAATCGTTAGATGAAATACGTTCCACGCCTTCTTCTAACAATTCCCCTAAATATCTATAATACCTTGGCATACGACGGATAACCGCCTGTGAAATTTCCTTTTCCAAGTTATTGTCCTCCTAATCTATTGCTTGAGCAAAAAACCCTAAGATAATTATAGATTTTTCGCACTTTTCTGTCAATGTGTGAAATTTTTAACAGAAAAACTTTCTATAATATCTTAGGGTATAAAATCAATTACCTTTTTGAATTTTATTATAAGATTGCTTCTAATTCTTCACGAATTGCCTTGATAAATCCTTCACTTGATAATACAACCGGATTTTCAATTGTTGTTATAAGAGCGAGATCTTTTGTCATCTTGCCTTTTTCAATAGTAGTAAGACATGCCTGCTCCAATTTATCTGCAAATACTTCTAATTCTTTATTTCCATCTAATTCGCCACGTTTTCTTAACGCACCACTCCATGCAAAAATTGTTGCAACAGAGTTTGTAGATGTTTCTTCTCCCTTTAAGTGTTTGTAGTAATGTCTTTGAACAGTTCCATGTGCTGCTTCATATTCATAATACCCTTTTGGAGATACCAAAACAGAAGTCATCATTGCAAGTGAACCAAACGCAGAACTAATCATATCACTCATAACGTCACCGTCATAGTTTTTACATGCCCAGATAAATCCACCTTCTGATTTCATTACGCGTGCTACTGCATCATCAATCAATGTATAGAAATATTCGATACCTGCTTTATCAAACGCCTCTTTGTATTCC
>JAXJUI010000016.1:0-5467 GCA_036309165.1 Agathobacter sp.
CATAATACTCATCTAAATCATCATTATTATCAACTTCATAAATTACTTGCGATGTTTGTTTTGTATTTGTTTTATATCCGCTTCCCGCTCCATTAGCAAAGGAAATTCCTCCGCCTACTAAGCTAATAATAATACTTACCAAAACAACTTTCCAGTAGTTTAATTTAAAACAATATTTAGCTTTTTGTTTTAATTGTGCTCTTGTCCACATAAATTTGACCTCCGTTTTTGTTTATCCACATTTAGTTTATGCGCTTATCTTAACAAAAGAATCTTATATGCAAACTCGAAGTTCCTTAATATTACCTTAAGAACTACATTTTTCGAATATAATATGCCATTTGAAATGGAATCCTTTCTTCTGGCGATTCCAAATCACACCCAATTAGCTTTTTAATGTTATTGATTCGATACAAAATGGTATTCCGATGTGTATACATTTCTTCAGACACTGCCTGAATACTTCTATTACAACGCAAATACACTTCAAGTGTTTCCACATAGTTTGCATTATGCGCTTTATCATATTCCAAAAGTGGAGCTAACACACTTGTTTCCATTTCTTTTAATAAGAATGGATCCTCCACCGCATATAGCATGCGATAAATCCCCATATTGTCAAACTCTATTTTATCCACTCTTTGTTTATATGCCATATTTACTGCAGACTTAGCCCTGTGATATGCCAAAGACAGGTTCTTTACATCCATAAACATCGTTCCAATTCCTACATAAATCGGAACATCTGACATTCTTCGTTTCGATAACTGAATCATACGTTCAACAATTTCATCCAATTGTTTCTTTGTTACATCATTTACCACAATGACAAAATTTCCATCATAATAAAAGAAGTTTCCATTATGCGTTAGATTTTCTACATTGATTTGCATACGATACCCCAGTTTCTTTCTCTCTACCGTATCCATGGAATCAAGTCCGTCTGCCGCAAGCAGTACCACCTGAAAAGTTCCATCCACATCAAAAAATGGAAGCAACTCCTTTCGATAGGCCTCCTCATTATCGGGTGATTCAATTGCTTTAATCATCGCATTTGAAATCTGCTCATCCGCACTTTCCTGCATGAAAACTCGAAGACTTAAATCTTTTATCATATCCGTAATATGAATCTCCCAAGGAACCGTCATAAGTGGCAAATCGTTCTGATTACAATATTCTTTTATTTCTTCCGGGACATCCATAATATAATAACCCGTATTAACAATAAGGCCTGCTGCACTTTTTTCAGATAATAAAGTTACTAAAGTTCGAAGCTGTTCCACGGTATTAAACCCAAGACCAGTAGTCACGGCTAATTCCTTTCCACGGAAGTTATTAATGACCGTCAAATCCTCTAACATCATTACCCAGCTAATAGAATTAGCCCAACCCTGATTTCCAGCAATCAATTTCATCTGATATGGTTCTTGTGAAATAATAAGCATATCTTGTATTGTAAATCCCATTTTTTCACCCCTTTTGACGAATATTGTCACTCTTTTTCATATGTTATAGTAACATAATACCACTTTTTTGTGCTCATAGCACATATTTCTATCTTTCTTTTTAGGATTTCAATCCATTTTCTTTTTCACGGAATTTGTTAATATATGGTTAAAGAAAACAAATCAAACAAAGGAGGGCTTTCATATGATAACATTATTTACATCTTATTCATCAATTACCACAACATCAGAACCAGAATGGATGCGCGAAGAACGTTTTGCATACTGTGAGCCATGTCTCCAGTTACCATCCGCAAAAAAGGTAGATTCTTTCTTCGGAAAGATGAAACATTTTTTTATAAAATCTTATTAATGTATATATGTTCAAAAAATGAAGCTCCAAAATCGGAGCTTCATTTTTTAATTCTTTAATAACTTTTCAAAATCTTCAGAAGGCATTGGTTTTGCAAATAGAAAACCTTGAATATCATCACAATTTACTTTTTGTAAAAAGTCAAACTGCATACTATTTTCTACCCCTTCTGCCGTAATATGCAACCCAAGTTTTTGCCCCATGGAAATAACATGCGATAGTAGCATCTCTCCTTTTTCTTCGCCTATATGGTCAATCAAGCTCTTATCAAGTTTTAATGTATCAAAACAAGACATTCCGAGTGTTGCCAAAGAAGAATATCCAGTTCCAAAATCATCCATCAATACGCGAATTCCTAACGAACGGAATTTTCCTAACATTTGAATAATGTCTATTCTTCCCTCCATTACAGTTTCCGTTACTTCTATCTGCACATATTTACTATCCAGGTGGTATTCTTCCAATATTGCACAATATCTCTCTACAATGTCCTCATGATACATCGTAGCTCTACTTAAGTTCACCGATACAGGAAGAATCTGATGCCCTTCTTCTAACCATTTCGCCTGTTGTTTACATACATTTCGAAACATGTATTCATCTAAATGTGAAATTAAACCATTTTTCTCAAAAAGAGGTATAAATCGTCCTGGAGAAATTAAAGTTCCGTCTTTATCCCTCCATCGTACAAGCGCTTCACTACCTACGATTTCTTTACTCTTTACACTATATTTCGGTTGATACCAAACAACAAATTCCTCTGTCTCAACCGCTTCTTCAAATCGTTCTTCTAACTTTTGGTCTTCCCAAAGTTTCTCTTGGCTAATTTCGTCATAAAATGCAAAATACTTTTCCCTGTCACCACCGAGCTCATCTCTTGCTAATCTCGCTTTCACAAATGCATCGTCTGCTGTTTCGCCTTCTCTTATTTCATATATTCCATAATTTGAGAATACATTTGGCACTTGGATTTTTTTCGCTAGCGCATGTATCTGCTCTGCCATTTTTTCTATTCGCTCTACAACACTATCCCGATTTCTTGTATCAATATACAACCCAAATTCATCTTCTCTAACCCTTGCCGCGGCTTCATTCTGTCTCATAGAATTCTCTATTACCTTCCAGATTTCAACAATCATCCGGTCTCCTGCATTTCTACCTCCTGCGATATTGACGTTTCTGAAGTTTCGGATATCTATGGAAATTAAAACTCCTTTTTTTCCTCTCATTCCATCAACAACCTGACACAATTTTGCATAATTGGGGCCATGTGTTACCGGATCCGTATAAGCAAATTGTAAGCTTTCCTGACGTTGTTTTTCTGAAATATGCAAAATGAGCATGATGCCAACTAGCAATACAATAATTACAACAGCATCCATTCGGTATAGATTATTTCGAACAATATCAAAGTGATAGTCATAATAGCCCTTTGGAACCATTGTAATCATATACCAGGTAACCTCGCCACCCATAAGTTTCACAGGCGTTGCATAAAAGTATTCCTGATCAAATAACTCTATAATTCCACTAATAGTTTCTTCACTATTCATTCCTTCTTCTAATTCTCGAAGAATCGCTTCGTTTTCTGGATTATCCGAAATAACCTCAAAAAGATTCTCGGATAATTCAATTTGGTCGTTTCC
This sequence comes from Agathobacter sp., assembly GCA_036309165.1. GTDB lineage: Bacteria > Bacillota > Clostridia > Lachnospirales > Lachnospiraceae > Roseburia. The sequence goes on from JAXJUI010000016.1 coordinate 3,465, forward strand.
CATACGAACCATAACTTCTCCAGTTTCATTTACAGCAAAGCTATATCCCTGACCATCAAAGCAATCTATCCTAAGTACGTCATTTAAGGAAGATAAATCATACGTGATACACCCAACTCCACAAATATCTCCATCCTCTTCGTACATAGGCTTACTTATTACACACACCTGACCACCATCGTCACTCATTGCATCAATGAGTACACCTGAAATTGTAGCCTTACCTTCCATTCCACGTTGAAAAAACCCTCTATGCGAAAGATCTACAATTGCTCCATCTGTAGAAATAGTCATTCCATCCGGTTGACAATATCCCAGACGTTTTAGGCCGTACTGTTCCACAAAGTTCTGATATTTTAAAACCGCCTCAGATCGATTATCTGTATTTTCAATTTCAGAAATTACTCCGTCCAAAAGTAATTCGTTACTTCTTATCTGATTTCGAAGTGCTGTCACATTTTGATCTGCAACATCTTTCATACTCTGATGTAATTGAGTTCGCATTTCTTTCTCTATCATTTTGGTAAAGAAAACAATACTCATACTGATCAGAAATATAGCCAGCAAAGAAATCAGAATCTTTATTCGAATTCCAACTCTGTGCTTCATGTAACCCCCAATTTTACCCTGTCATTTCGTTGTTCCTACTTTTATAGTATTCTAATAATGCCAAACTGTCAAATACTACCTACAGAACCTGCCAACGGCAGCTTCCTTCGGATGCATGGCAACAGAGACGTGATACGCATTGCGAATCTCGCTCTGATTAGCGGTCGTCAAATGTCCACTTGTGTAAACACCGTGTCCATTTTCCTCGTCGCCATAACAAAAAACACCTCTTAGAATCACTTCTAAAAGGTGTTTTTAATAATCGTTAATTCGATTTAGTCACATACATATGGCATAAGAGATACGTGACGTGCTCTCTTAATTGCAACTGTAAGTGCTCTCTGATGTTTTGCACAGTTTCCTGTGATACGACGTGGAAGGATTTTTCCTCTTTCAGAGATGTATCTTTTTAATTTGTTTGTATCTTTATAATCGATGACATTATCTTTGCCACAGAATACACATACTTTTTTTCTTCTGCGCATTGGTCTTCTTTTCATTGAAGCGCCTTCGCGTTCGCCTTTATTAAAAGCCATGGTAGTTACCTCCTTAAATTAGTTAAATGGTAATTCTTCATCAATTCCATCTGGAATATTCATGAATCCATCTCCAGCAGCCTGTGTTGGTGATGGTTTTTCAGCTCCACCAAATCCATTGCTTTCATTTGAGCCTTTGCTTTCTGCAAATTCAATATTTTCAGCAACAACATCTGTTGTATATACTTTCTGTCCGTCTTTATTGGTGTAGCTACCTGTCTGTATACGACCTTCAAGAACAAATTTTGTTCCTTTTTTGCCAAATCTTTCCAGAAATTCTGCTATTCTTCCGAATGCTACGCAGTTAATAAAATCCGCTGACTGTTCGTCATTGTTTCGATTGAAACGACGGTCAACCGCAAGAGAAAATCTAGCGATTGCTGTTGTTGTTTCCCCCTGTGAGTAACGAATTTCTGCATCTCTGGTTAATCTTCCCATAAGTATTACTTTATTCATAATACGTTCTCCTACTTTCTTTTATTCTATGCCTCGTCTTTTCTAACGCATAAGAAACGAAGAACATTGTCCATGATACGAACATCCTGTTCAAGAATTGCTGGTGCATCTGAAGCTGCATCGAACTGGATGAAGTAATAGAAACCTTCGCTCATTTTCTGAATGTCATAAGCTAATTTCTTTTTGCCCCATTCTTCAACTTCTGTAACAACACCGCCTGCACGAGAGATATATTCTTTCGCTTTCTCAACAGTTGCTGTTCTCGCATCATCTTCGATCTTTGCACTTACTACGAGTGCTAATTCATATTTGTTCATGCGATTTTTACCTCCTTTTGGTCTCTGGCCCGCGATAATTATCGTGAGCAAGGAATATTTAATATACCACGAAGATAGACTATAC